>JALTRC010000430.1 GCA_026998145.1 Gammaproteobacteria bacterium | reverse complement strand
CGGCTAATTTCTTCAATTTTTACGGGAACCTCATTCAGCCTGAATCAGGTTTTCCTGTTATTTAAAAACTTAAAAAGGAAAAGTAAATGATGAATCAAAAAAGCATACTGCGAACAATGGCGGTTGCCATTATAGCAATGAGTCTTACATTTTTATCCGGCTGTGCGGCCATACATACTTCCATTGCAAAACGGAATCTGGATGTTCAAACCAAGGTCAGTACTGCGATTTTTGTTGATCCGGTTAAGCGCAGTAAACGCACCGTCTATGTTGATATTCGCAGCTCGGTTATGGAATTTGACCGCAGTGCATTTAAAAAAGCAGTGGTTGAATCTTTTGCCAATAATGATAATGGCTACCGTTTAACCGATGATCCCGATAAAGCCCAGTATCTTATGAATATTTTTGTACTGAAACTGGAAAAAGCCAGCCCGACAGCTGCTGAAGCCGCATTAAAATCCGGCTATGTGGGCAATAGTACAGGCAATGCGGTTGTTGCCGGCGCCATGTTAGGCGGTCGTCGAGGTGATGCAGGCAAGGGAGCCATTCTGGGCGGACTGGGGGCAACCATTGCTGATGCTTTTGTACAGGATGTCACCTATATGCTGGTTGCCGATGTACAGATTAAAGAGAGAACACGAAAAGGGGTTTATGTTCGTAAAGACACCAAGATCAATACCAAGGTATCGGATTCGGGTGGTAGTACACAGCGTGTATCGGAAGTGTCTAATCGTAAGGAATATCGCACACGTATTGTAACCACGGCTAATAAATCCAATCTCGAACTGGCTGAAGCCCAGCCCATTATGTTCAAGAAAACAGCTTACGCCATGGCCAGCTTTTTCTAAACCTGGCGAGTTATCGGTAAATTGAAGGGCGCTTTTGGCGCCCTTTTTTATGCTGGTGAATAAGGCTTTCCGGTGATACATTAAGCGCCTGTTTAACTGTACCCCAAACACAATGACTCAAATTCATGACACCATACGCGCCATACGCTGGCAGGATAATGCCCTTTATCTGCTGGATCAGCGTTTATTACCCGCCACCCATACCGAGCTAAAATTGCAAACGGTTGAAGCCGTTGCCGATGCCATTAAACAGATGGTAGTGCGGGGTGCGCCAGCCATTGGAATTACCGCTGCCTATGGTGTGGTTCTGGCCGCAATGCATCAATACCAGCAGGATGCGAATCACTGGCAGCAGAATATTCAGGCTGATTTAAAATGTCTGGCCGAATCCCGGCCCACAGCCGTTAATTTGTTCTGGGCACTTAAGCGCATGGAAAATCTAATTGCACAATTAGAAGGCGAGCCAGTGGCTCCGCTAAAAGCAGAAGCCGATAAAATATTTGCCGAAGATATACAGGCCAATTATGCCATGGGCAAACTGGGTGCATCCCTGATTGCTGAAAACAGCAAAGCCGTTTTAACTCACTGCAATGCAGGTTCCCTGGCAACCGGTGGTTTTGGTACGGCGATAGGTGTTATTCGTCAGGCCTATATGGATGGCAAAATAAGCCAGGTCTATGCTGACGAAACCCGGCCCTGGATGCAGGGCGCACGCTTAACAGCCTGGGAACTGGTGCAGGATAAAATCCCCGTTACTCTGCAGGTAGAAGGGGCTGCCGGTCAGCTGATGCAGCAGGGAAAAATATCCTGGGTCATTGTCGGTTCCGATCGAATTGCCGCTAACGGGGATGTGGCCAATAAAATAGGCACCTATAACCTGGCTGTGCTGGCCCGTTATCACGGGGTGAAGGTTATGGTTGTTGCACCGACCAGCACAGTGGATATGGCGATACAGAAGGGCGCTGATATTCCCATCGAGCAACGCTCGGAAGATGAAGTCTTAAATTATGCAGGCCAGCGAATTGCCGCCGAAGGCGCCAGTGCCAGGAACCCGGCTTTTGATATTACACCGGCGGATTTAGTCGATGCGATTGTTACCGAAAAGGGAATTGTGGAAAAACCGGATCTGGAAAAAATGCGGCAGATGATGTCTTAAACTATCGGCAGATGCATGAAATCATCTACCATAGAAGACGCACAGGCTTTTATTGCCGCGATTAGCAATAAATAAATTTTTCTCCTGTGCGCCTGATGGTCATCCGATTTATTCGCCTAATCAGCACACTTAATACACAGGCTGGTATAGGGAATCGCTTCAAGACGCTTTTCAGAAATCGGCTCACCGCATTTTTCACAAACACCATAACTGCTATCTTTAATGCGTAACAAAGCATGGTCGATTTGCTGCACTACCATTTTGGCTTCATCATCCAGGGCATTTAACACATCATCGTTTTCACTTTGTGTTGCCTGTTCGGCAAAATCCTTTTCAACAGGCTGCTCACGGTGATGAACATCGTTTTCAATGGCGTCAATTCGAGCCATCATTTCATCTCTTAATTGATGCAGGCGAGCTTCATAAGTGGCGTAATCAATCATTATCACCTCTGTCATTTAGCGGCTTATTTTTCGGCTTTAATCATGGAAAATAACTCATCTTTTAAAGCAAGACGCTTTTTCTTGAGCTCTTCCAGATATTCATCAGAAACGGTTTCAATACCTTCCTCAGCACGCAGTATTTCATGATCCAGTTCATGGTATTTTTCAAACTGGTGCAGGAAATGCTTATTCGTCATTTTCAGCTCATGGATACGGTCTTTATACTCTGGTAGTTCGTGAACTAAATCGTGCTTTTCACCTAACATGGGGAATCCTCATAATGTTTATAAATTTTATAACTTCAGCTTATATTAACAGGGAGAAACTGTAATTGATATTAGGCAAGTCAGGCATGGGATAAAGGCTTAAATCCTGTCTAACAATCTGTCATTTGTTGTATAATCCCGCCGATTAAAACTTTGAGGACGGCACAGTGAGTACAGAATCTGAATTACAGGCACGCAGTGAATCAAAATGCGAATTATGCGGTTCAACGGAAAATCTCAGTGTATATGAGATTCCGCCGTCTTCTAATGGCAGCGCCGATGAATGCGTTCTGCTTTGTGAAACCTGCCAGGATCAAATTGAAAACCCCGATCATGTAGACGTCAATCACTGGCGTTGTCTGAATGACAGTATGTGGAGCCAGGTACCCGCGGTACAGGTGATGGCATGGCGTATGCTCAACCGGTTAAAAGCTGAGGGCTGGCCCCAGGACTTGCTGGATATGCTGTATCTGGAAGAGGACGTTTTAAGCTGGGCCATGGCGGATGCGGCTGCCGAGGAAGCTGAAGATACGGTGGTTCATAAAGACAGTAACGGAGCGGTTCTCGCTGCCGGTGATACGGTTACCCTGATAAAGGACTTAAATGTTAAAGGTGCTAATTTCACTGCCAAGCGGGGTACGGCTGTGCGTAATATATCCCTGGTGGCGGATAATCCTGAGCATATCGAAGGAAGGGTTAATGGCCAGCAGATTGTTATT
>JALTRC010000429.1 GCA_026998145.1 Gammaproteobacteria bacterium | reverse complement strand
TTTTCCGCAGGGTCAGATTGTTCAGGGATATAATTTGGTGTGACTTCAACACTGATATTGTATGGATTGTTACTCATAATCATTCACTAGCTGTGTTGTTTCGATAGCGGATAGCTTACCAGATTTAAGGCAAAAATAGACCTGCTGTTATTGTGGGCTAGTTGCGAATTGTGGGTTCATGAATTATTCAGCGGCTACCTGTTGGCTGAATAATATTAAACAGGCGGGAAAATTCCTGCAGGCTGAGTTGTTCGGCGCGGCGCCCGGGATCCAGTTCCGCTGCCTCGAACTGCTCAGGGGTGCAAATACCTTTAAGTACATTGCGCAGAGTCTTGCGCCGCTGTGAAAAGGCCAGATTAATCATTTTGCGGAAGGCTTCCACATCGCTGATTTCAACCGGCGGGGTTTTATGGGGGCGCAGGCGGACAATGGCAGAATCCACTTTAGGGCGCGGGCTAAAGGCCTCGGGCGGCACCAGAAATAAAGGCGAAACTTTAAAATAATACTGAGTCATAACCGACAGGCGGCTATAGTGTTCACTGCCTGGTGATGCGCCCAGCCGTTGTACCACTTCTTTTTGCAGCATAAAGTGCATGTCGTGAATCTGTTGGGCATAGTTCACCAGATGAAAAATAATCGGTGTGGAAATATTATAGGGAAGGTTACCAATCAGCCGCAGCTTTTTGCCTGCCTCAAGCAGCTCGTTAAAATCAAATTGCAGTACATCACCCTGATGAATATTCAGCTCACCCCGTGTACCACAATTGACCCGCAGTTTGGGAATAATGTCACGGTCCAGCTCAATAACATCCAGTTTGCCTGTGTGACTGAGCAGCGGGCAGGTTAAAGCGCCAAGGCCGGGGCCAATTTCCACCAGCCGTTCATCTTCCTTTGGATTAATACTCTGGATAATGCGCTCGATAATATTCGGATCGGTTAAAAAATTCTGCCCGAAGCGTTTGCGTGCCACATGCTGTTTCATGTTCGGGGCTTCTCCTGTTTATGCTGATGACTGGCCAGCTCAAGGGCAAGGCTGAGAGCCGCCTGCAAACTGCTATGGCTGGCTTTGCCTGTACCGGCCAGGTCCAGTGCCGTGCCATGATCCACCGAAGTGCGAATAATTGGCAGCCCAAGGGTGATATTAATGGCCCGGCCAAAACCCACGTATTTTAAAACTGGCAGGCCCTGGTCATGATACATGGCCAGTACTGCATCGGCATCCTGCAGGTATTTTGGGGTAAACAGAGTATCGGCTGGCAGAGGGCCGGTTAACTGCATGCCCTGATTGCGCAGTTTATTTAATACAGGTTCAATGGTTTCAATTTCTTCCCGGCCCAGATGTCCCCCTTCACCGGCATGGGGGTTTAAACCGCAAACCAGAATACGGGGATTTTGAATGGCAAATTTTTGCCGCAAATCCTGGTGCAGAATATTTAAGGTTTGTGTCAGGGAATCTTCTGTAATCGCTGCGCTAACATCTTTTAAAGGCAAGTGTGTTGTGGCCAGGGCAACGCGCAGCTTATCGGCTGTGAGCATCATAACCGGCACACTTTGCGTGAGTTCGGCAAGAAATTCTGTATGGCCGCTAAAGGCATGACCCGCGTCATTAATAATGCCCTTATGTAAGGGGCCGGTAACCAGTGCGTGTGCCTGATGGCGGCTGATCAATTCAACGGCAGTGCGTAATGTTTGTAAAACATAGTCTGCATTTTTGACATTTAACTGTCCGCTAATGCAGGTATCAGCAAGGGGGATATGATAAACACTGAGCTGGCCAGCTATATGCTCCGGGGTTTGTTCAATAGTGTCAATTTTATCAATCTGTATGCCAAGCCCCAGCTGATCTGCCCGTTGTTTTAATAGCCTGGTGTCAGCAATACACAACAGGCGGCCATGAAGATTTTGCTGTGCCAGCTGTAAGATAATATCCGGCCCTATGCCGGCCGGCTCACCGGCCGTGAGCAGTATGACGGGTTTCATTTGGCCAGTGACGGGTCTTTGTATTCAACATAAACCTCGTCACGAATCCGTCGTAGCCAGAGTTGCAGGGCTTCTTCAGCCTTGCGTTTGGTAATGGCTTCGCGGGCTTTCTGGCGTTTTATTTTATCGGTTTCATCCTGCTTTCTGCGTTCCAGCACCTGCAATATATGCCAGCCAAACTGGCTGCGGAAAGGTTCGGATATTTCACCTGGCTGCAAGCTATTCATCACCTTCTCAAAGCGGGGAACAAAGTTGCCCTGAGAAGCCCAGCCCAGATCACCACCATTATTTTTAGAGCCGGGATCGGCGGAAAATTCAGCTGCCAGTTTGGCAAAGTCTTCGCCATTATCCAGCCGTTGTTTTATATCCAGTAATTTTTTACGGGCTTCTTCATCACTGGTAATTTCATCAGTTTTAATCAGAATATGCCGGGCATGGGTTTGTTGCACAATATGTTTCTGGGAGCTTTTATCAATTAGCTTGATAATATGAAAACCGCCGGCACTGCGTAAAGGTGCGCTCACCTCGCCAGGCTTCATATTCTTAACCGCCTGTAAAAATATATCTGGCAATTCCGAGGCTTTACGCCAGCCTAAATCGCCGCCATTTAATGCCTGACGACCTTCTGAATATTTCAGTGCCATCTGGCGAAAGCTGGCGCCATCTTTGAGTTGCAGTAAAATATCTTCGGCCTTGTTCAATGCCTTGCGAATATCAGCAGGAGAGGCAGCTTCCGGTGTACCAATTAAAATATGAGCCAGATGATATTTGTCATTATTCTGGCCGCTTTGCTGCTTTAGAAAATAGTCAATTTCCTGATCGGATACCTGAATGCGATCATTCACCATACGTTGTTGCAACTGGCGAATAATAATGTCCTGGCGGGTCTGTTCACGAAAACGATCAAAACTAATGCCCTCGTTTTCCAGTTCACGGCGCATATCATCCAGTGTTAAGTTATTGCTTTTGGCAATAGACTGGAGGATTTTATTTAAACGAACATCATCTATCTGTATGCCCTGAGCTTTTGCCAGCTGCAGCTGGATGCTGTTTAAAATCATGCGTTCCAGCACCTGCTTACGCAGTATGTTTTCGCTGGGCAGTGGTTTGCCTTTATTGCGAATCTGTAACTTGATTTCATTCACCCGTTGTTTCAGATCCAGAGCGGTGATGACATCGTTATCGACAACGGCAACAATGGTGTCGATTATTTTTTCAGCGGCCATTGCCTGGCTGCTAAATACAAACAATAAAAATAAAATTCGTGAAAAATACATCATTATCTTGGTTTACTTGTCCGGTTGGTAGCCAATGATAGCACGCTTGAGAATGTCGTTGGTTTTCCTGTCGCTAATGCTGCCAAAGCCTTTGAAGTTTAACTGTATGCGAATACTGTTATCGTATAGATTATTCACCGTGTCGTTTAAATAAGACTGGGTAATCAAACGCAAT
>JALTRC010000428.1 GCA_026998145.1 Gammaproteobacteria bacterium | reverse complement strand
GATCTGGTATTACAGCAAATTGAAAAACCCCTGCTGGAAACGGTAATGGCCCATGTCTCCGGCAACCAGTCAAAGGCTGCACAATGTCTGGGACTGAACCGGGGAACCTTGCGTAAAAAATTGCTGACCTATAGTTTGATTGATTGATTGGTTTTTTGACGCAGAGGCACAGAGGCACGGAGCTATTTGTGGCTTAAAAGGCATTTCCGTTGTTTTCTCACCTGTTATTACACCGCTTTCGCAGGAATGACAGCCAATAAATCTCAACCAGCGATGCAAGCCTAAACCTCACAGACGCACCTAAAGACTCTGCGCCTCTGTGCCTCTGCGTCAAAGCCCAAACCACTCCCCCACAAACCGGCAATTACGGTATAATCCGCAAGCTAAATTTTAACCATCTCTGGACATTGATTATGAGTAATAACACCACGCCTGTTAGCCGGGCACTTCTTAGCGTATCCGACAAAACCGGTATTCTGGAGCTGGGCCAGGCACTGGCGGCAGCGGGTGTTGAAATTCTCTCCACCGGCGGCACGGCCAAACTGCTGGCGGATAATGGCGTGCCGGTCAAGGAAGTTTCCGAGCACACAGGCTTTCCGGAGATCATGGACGGGCGGGTCAAAACCCTGCATCCAAAAATTCATGGCGGTATTCTGGCTCGCCGGGGCACAGATGAAGCGGTAATGGCAGAAAATGATATTGCCCCCATTGATCTGGTGGTGGTGAATCTCTACCCCTTTGAAGCCACGGTTGCCAAAGAAGACTGCAGCCTGGCCGATGCCATCGAAAATATCGATATTGGCGGCCCCACCATGGTCCGCGCCACCGCCAAAAACCATGCCTTTGTGACCATTGTGGTCAACCCGGAAGACTATGGCCGGGTTATTGATGAAATCAAACAGGGAGGCATTCAGGCTAGCACCCGTTTTGATCTGGCGGTCAAGGCCTTTGAACACACGGCCCATTATGATGGCGCTATCGCCAATTATCTGGGACGCATACAGGAAGACGGCAGTAAGGCCGATTTCCCCCGCACCTTTAACCTGCAATTTGAGAAGGTGCAGGACATGCGTTACGGAGAGAATCCTCACCAGAAGGCGGCCTTTTATAAAGAAGCCCGGCCGGCAGAAGTCTCCGTGGCATCGGCCAGCCAGATTCAGGGCAAGGAGCTGTCCTATAACAATGTGGCCGATACAGATGCGGCGCTGGAATGTGTCAAATCATTTGACGAGCCGGCCTGCGTTATCGTCAAGCACGCCAACCCCTGTGGCGTGGCCATTGCCGATGATATAGACGGTGCCTACGAGCTGGCCTATAAAACCGACCCCACCTCCGCCTTCGGCGGCATTATTGCCTTTAACCGCACACTGGATGACAAGCTGGCCAGCAAGATTATCGAACGCCAGTTTGTGGAAGTGATTATCGCCCCCACCGTAACCGATGCGGCCAAAGCCGCCCTTGCCGCCAAGCCCAATGTGCGCGTACTGGAATGCGGCCAGTGGGGTGAAAGCCTGCCGGCGCTGGACTTTAAACGCATTAACGGCGGCCTGCTGGTGCAGGACCGTGACCTGGGCATGGTAAAAGAAAGTGATTTGAAAGTGGTCAGCAAACGCCAGCCCAGCGAAGATGAATTGCGCGACCTGCAATTTGCCTGGAAGGTGGCCAAGTTTGTCAAATCCAATGCCATTGTCTATGTGAAGAACTCCATGACCATTGGTGTCGGCGCCGGCCAGATGAGCCGGGTATATTCAGCCAAGGTCGCCGGTATCAAGGCGGCTGACGAGAACCTGCAAGTGGCCGGTTCCGTCATGGCATCCGATGCCTTCTTCCCTTTCCGGGATGGCATAGATGCGGCTCACGAAGCGGGCATTACAGCAGTGATTCAACCGGGCGGCTCCATGCGTGATGATGAAGTGATTGCCGCTGCCGATGAACACGGCATGGCTATGGTCTTTACGGGCATGCGTCACTTCAGACATTAATTTTATTTTTTTGACGCTAAGACGCGAAGAGCGCAGAGTTTAAACCATGTAGGTCGGGTTACGCTTTTCAACCCGACATCAATAAATATCTTTGCGTCCTTTGCGTCTTCGCGTCAAAAAACCACAAGCAAAAGGCACCACAGATGAATATTCTGATTATCGGCGGCGGTGGCCGCGAACATGCACTGGCCTGGAAGGCGGCTCAATCGCCTCTGGCCGATACGGTTTTTGTGGCCCCCGGTAATGCGGGCACCGCCCGCGAGGACAAGCTGCAAAATGTGGCCATCAAGGTTGAAGATATCGAAGGCCTGCGTGACTTTGCCCTGCAAAATGATGTGGGCCTGACCATTGTGGGGCCAGAGGTACCGCTGGTGCTGGGTGTTGTGGATTGCTTTCAGGCTGCCGGTTTGAAAATCTTTGGCCCCAGTAAGGCCGCCGCCCAGCTGGAAGGCTCCAAGGCTTTCAGCAAGGATTTTCTTGCCCGCCACCATATTCCCACCGCCGCCTACGGCAATTTCACCGATGTGGATGAAGCTATTGCCTATCTTAAACAGCAGTCTCTGCCCATTGTCATCAAGGCCGATGGTCTGGCCGCCGGCAAGGGCGTGATTATTGCCCAGAGCGAGGATGAAGCCATTGCCACCATCCGGGATATGCTCTCCGGCAATGCCTTTGGTGAGGCGGGCAATCGTGTGGTGATTGAAGAGTTTTTAGTGGGCGAGGAAGCCAGCTTTATCTGCATGGTAGATGGCAAAAATATTCTGCCTATGGCCACATCACAGGACCATAAGGCACGGGATAATGGGGACAAGGGCCCCAATACCGGCGGCATGGGTGCCTATTCTCCCGCCCCTGTGGTCAGCGATGCCATTCACCAGCATGTGATGGAGGATATTATTCGCCCCACCGTAGATGGCATGGCATCCGAAGGCCGTGACTTTAGCGGCTTTCTGTATGCAGGTCTGATGATTGATAACAGCGGCAAGGCCAAAGTGCTGGAATACAATGTACGCTTCGGTGATCCGGAAACCCAGCCCATTATGCTGCGGATGAAATCCGATCTGGTAGAGCATTGTCTGGCGGCCACCAGAGGTGAGCTGGATGGGCAGCAAACCGACTGGGATACACGCACCTCGCTGGGCGTGGTACTGGCCGCCGGTGGCTATCCAAACAGCTATGACTCGGGAGATATTATCGAAGGCCTGGAAGGTCTGGATACGGACAGCACAAAAGTTTTCCATGCGGGAACCGCTGAGGAAGACGGGCAGATTGTCACCGCCGGTGGCCGTGTATTATGCGCCTGCGCCCTGGGGGATAATGTGGCCGACGCCCAGAAAAAAGCCTATGAGCTGGTGGAAAAAATTCACTGGGATAATGTGTATTACCGTACGGATATTGGCTTTAAGGCGATTTGATATTTTTGACGCGAAGGCGCGAAGGGCGCAGCGTTTTTT
>JALTRC010000427.1 GCA_026998145.1 Gammaproteobacteria bacterium | reverse complement strand
CACATTACGATTCAGCTCAAGCTGCCCCACTTCTATCAAGGGGAAATCACCATGGGGCCAGACCTTGGTTAAATCAAAGGGATTAATATGATAATCCCGCGCCTGCTGCTCGCTCATAATTTGCACCTTAGCTGTCCAGCTGGGGAAATCCCCCTGCTCAATCGCTTCAATCAAATCCTGCTGGGCACCAAAGGGCGAAGCCTTTGCCGCTTCATCATTACTCAGACACTGAATGCCCTGATTGGATTTAAAATGCCATTTAAACCAGAAGCGCTCACCCTTCTCATTCCAGAAACTGAAAGTATGGGAACTGAAACCGTGCATATGCCGGTAACTGGCCGGTATGCCACGATCCGACATCAGAATGGTTATCTGATGCAAAGACTGGGGATGATTGGCCCAGAACTCATACATGGCCGCCGGATCAGGCAGATTGGTGCGCGGGTTCTTTTTCTGTGAGTGAATAAAATCCGGAAATTTGATGGCATCCCGCAAAAAGAACACCGGGGTATTATTGCCCACCATATCGTAATTACCCTGCCGGGTATAAAACTTGATGGCAAAACCACGGGGATCACGGGCATAGTCATTGGAATCCTGGCCGCCACCCACAGTTGAAAAGCGCACAAACACTTCCGTTTGCTGGCCCGCCTGCTGAAGAAAATCTGCAATAGTGTAATCCTTCAATGAATGGCTTAGGGTAAAACGACCATAAGCCCCTGTACCCCGAGCATGCACAACCCGCTCGGGAATACGCTCCCGGTTAAAATGCGCCAGCTTTTCAAAGGTATAGTGATTATCGAAGGTTAAGGGACCGGATTCACCAACACTGATGCTGTTATCGTCATCGGCTACGGGTGAACCGGTTGCTGTTGTTAAAATATTTTTATTCATGCTGCTTACTCCTGATGGTATTGAATGGATGCAGGGTATTTTCTGCGCCTGTTAAACAGCTTAGGAGCAAGCGAGTTATTTGTATAATTTATTGTTTATATTCCAGCAATAGGTTTTTACTATGAATAGCCAGACACTGAATCGATAAAGCACAGAAGCTTTAATATATAAATCAGTTCTACAGGCATACTTTTTCAGGCTTTCTTCAACACCATCACACCCCAGCCCCCAAAGCCAGCTTCTTCAGAGTCTCAATCTTATCCCGCACCGCCGCCGCTTCTTCAAACTCCAGATTTTTCGCATGTTCGTACATCTGTTTTTCCAGCTTATCCATTTCAGCCACTGCCTGTTTGGGTGTTAAATGAGCATACTGGGTATGACGCTCTGCCACTCTTAATACTTCCTGCTGATAGCGGGCCTCATAGCCCGTATCCATCACATCTGTTATGGCTTTTTCTATCCCCCTGGGTGTAATGCCATGTTTTTTATTATAAGCCTGCTGTAACTCCCGGCGGCGGTTGGTTTCATCAATGGCGAATTTCATGGAGCCGGTGATTTTATCCGCATATAAAATGGCGCGGCCATTCAAGTTTCTTGCAGCCCGGCCAATGGTTTGAATCAACGAACGCTCGGATCGTAAAAAGCCTTCCTTGTCAGCATCCAGTATGGCCACCAGGGACACTTCCGGCATATCCAGGCCTTCCCGCAGCAGGTTAATACCGATGAGCACATCAAAGGTGCCCAGCCGCAAATCCCGAATAATTTCCATACGCTCAACCGTATCAATATCCGAATGCAGATAACGGGCCTTAATGCCATGCTCGGTTAAATAATCGGCCAGATCTTCCGACATGCGTTTGGTTAGCGTGGTAATTAATACCCGCTCACCAATCTGGTTACGCTTATTGATTTCCGATAACACATCATCCACCTGGGTGGCCACCGGCCGCACTTCTATTTCCGGATCAATCAAGCCGGTGGGTCGCACCACCTGCTCCACCACCTGCTGGGCATGTTCCTCTTCATAGGGGCCGGGGGTGGCGGAAACAAAAATGGTTTGCGGCCGCAGCTTTTCAAATTCTTCAAAACGCAATGGACGATTATCCAGCGCCGAAGGCAGGCGAAAACCATAGTTCACCAGATTCTCTTTACGGGACCTGTCCCCCTTGTACATGGCGCCTAACTGGGGCACGGTCACGTGACTTTCATCAATCACCAGCAGGGCATTATCCGGCAGATAGTCATATAAACAGGGTGGTGGCTCGCCCGGCGCCCGGCCGGATAAATAACGGGAGTAGTTTTCAATACCAGTGCAGTAACCCAGCTCGCGCATCATTTCCAGATCATACTGGGTGCGCTGTTCCAGCCGCTGGGCTTCCACCAGCCTGTTTTGCTCCCGCAGTTCATCCAGACGCTGCTTCAATTCAACTTTAATGTTTTCAATGGCTTCAGAAATCGTATGTTTGGGGGTGACATAATGGCTCTTGGGGTAGATGGTCAGCCGCGCCACCTTGCGTAATACCTCGCCGGTCAGGGGATCAAAATAGCTGAGCTGCTCCACCTCATCATCAAACATCTCGATGCGTATCGCTTCCTTTTCCGAATCTGCCGGATGAATATCCAGCACCTCGCCCCGCACCCGGTAACAGCCCCGCTTCAGTTCCAGATCATTGCGGGTGTACTGCATCTCCGCCAGGCGGCGCAGAATATCCCGCTGGTTAATCATATCCCCGCGCACAATATGCAACACCATGCTCAAATAGGATTCCGGATCACCCAGACCATAAATGGATGACACACTGGCCACAATAATCGTATCTTCCCGCTCCAGCAGCGCCTTGGTGGCCGACAGACGCATTTGCTCAATGTGTTCGTTAATGGATGAATCCTTTTCAATAAAGGTATCGCTGGCGGCCACATAGGCTTCCGGCTGATAGTAGTCGTAGTAGGAAACAAAATACTCTACCGAGTTATGGGGAAACAGCTCTTTCATTTCCCCATAGAGCTGCGCTGCCAGCGTCTTGTTAGGCGCCAGTATCATGGTGGGGCGCTGGGATTGTTCGATGACATTGGCAATGGTAAAGGTTTTACCCGAGCCGGTAACCCCCAGCAAAGTCTGATCCATAAGACCATCCCCCAGACCTTCCAGTAATTTAGCAATGGCAGAAGGTTGATCTCCCGCAGCTTCATTGCTTGTTTGCATTTCAAAACGCTTCGACATTGTCTACAATTACACCACTTAATAATTAATGAATCACAATTCGGGAAAACACCTTGGGCACTCAATCATCCAACCGCATACAGCGGGTTAAACCATCCCCTACTCTGGCCGTTACCGCACTGGCCGCACAGCTACGCGCCGAAGGTCGAGACGTGATTGGTCTGGCAGCCGGTGAACCGGATTTTGATACGCCGGATCACGTTAAGCAGGCTGCCATCGAAGCCATACAAAACGGCTTTACCAAATACACGGCGGTGGATGGAATGCCCAGCCTGAAACAGGCCATTATAAACAAGTTTTCCAAAGATAACGGCCTCAACTACAG
>JALTRC010000426.1 GCA_026998145.1 Gammaproteobacteria bacterium | reverse complement strand
CCCGGTAAAATAAAAAAGCACATCTTTTTTATTTTCTATTGCATCACCTTTAACAATCTCAACATTAAGAATGGACGACATTTTTTGCACTATCCGCGGGTAATGTACTGCACGAACATTGCGTTCACGATCGGATGTACTCAACAGATAGGCCGTACCTTCAGGGTGGCTGTAATCGGCATTAACACCCTGCTTAATCATGGCTTTTGTCTGCTGCAAATTTTTACCGGCCAGCATTATGGTGGGCCGGATAGCATAGTCATTATAGGGCTGGCGACTGTTTGAATTGTAATAGGCCACAGTGGCAGTCGTTTTACATCCTTTGGCACAGTATTTTTTATCATATCCCAATGCAAAGGCCGAGGTGATAGACATGCAACCAACCTTATAAGGCTTTGACCAGGCCAGCGCATAAGCCTGTATATGATTCTCCGTTTGCTGCTGAACCTGCTGATAGAGCTTCTTAAAAGCCGCAGGCGACAAACTGGCTTTGTCAGAATCCATATCAACCAAAATAATATTGGCTGCCGGTATCATCCGCTGTTGCTGATAATAGCGAGCCAGGGCGAGACTTTGCGGATCGGTCTGATTGACAATCAGGCCAAGGTTTTGATAACTCACAATATCCGCCGCAAGAATAAAACCCGGCCTAAATAACAGCCATAAAAATATAATGATCGAATATTTTGCGTGCATTATTTTACTGGCTGATTTTTGACACCAATGGGATTAGTGTGCAATGTCCAGCCGATGCCCCGCATGACAGGCCACACAATTTTGCATTAATACGGACAACTGTTGTAAAGCCTGCTCTCTGTCACCAAAAGACTCTGCATCCAGTGCCAGCTGATCAAATTTTGAGTGTGTATCAAAGCCCAGTTTTTTAAAGGCTATGGGTAGCTTACCCATCAGGCTTCCCGGCACTTCGCCCTGAGCCGCACGGCCAACTTTTCTGGCTGACTCAGCTACCAGCGACATATTATTTTCCGCAATACCCTGGGTAATCAGCTGAACACTTTCCAGAAACGCCCGCATTTCCCCCAGCACCAGATCACGTTCTCCTGCTGTGAGCTGTATTGCCATACGTCCATCCGTGCTTTTTATTCCACTCCCCTGAATCAGAAATTTATACGCACCCGCCATAATTACAATCAGCAGAAGTAAAATCGTGGTGACACATTTTTTATTCATAACTTCCTCACATAATATTAATAAACACTGATATTCAATATACGCCTATATCCCCCATTATCAAGACAGCATCAGGCCGCGCACAGGCGTTTTAAAATATCGGCCAGCTGCCGTGTCGCCGGCCCCACCTGATCGTTGCCAAAGAGCAGATAAAGGGTGCCCGTATTAATGGCCCCCTCCTTTAATGGTAATGGTTTTAGCTGGCCGTTATCCATCAGCATTTTAATTTCCTGTTCCGGCAACCAGCCAAAACCCAGACCATTACTGATAATTTTGCAGGATGATGCCAGGCTGGCCACCGCCCAGCGTTTTGAATCACTGATCCAGCCGGAATCTATACCTTTATGCCCCGAATCCCTGACCACCACATGGGTTTCACGGTTCAGATCATCAATACTCAGCGAACGTCCAAGCTGATGCAAGGGGTGGTCGGGGTGAGCCACCGCAATAAAGTCCACCCGTAAGATTTCCTCCCCCAGAAATCCCTGTGGTACATAGGAGCTGATAATTAAGTCGGCCTGGTCATTGTGCAGTACATCTTCGGCACCGGAGAGAACAAATTCCTGTAAATTAATCCGTGTATCCTTGCCGATAAGCTCAAACTGCTTCAGCGCCTCCATGAGTATGCCCGCCGGAAATGCGGCTTCCACTCCCAGACGGATTTCCGCTTCCCAGCCCTGTTGCAGATAATGAGCCTGCTGCTCAATGGCACTGGCATCTGTCACCAGCTGGCGGGAGCGTTGCAGAAGAATTTTACCCGCATCACTAAGCACCGCCTTACGGCCCTCCATATACAGCAGCCTGACACCCAGCAGCTCCTGCAGGCGATTGACACTATAACTTACCGACGACTGACTACGATGCAGCTTTTCAGCAGCCTGGGCAAAACCGCCGTAATCCACAACCGCCTGCAAGGCCCGCCATTGATCCAGTGTGACTTTGGGTATTTTCATGGTCAGATAATATATCTAATTTATAGATATTTATAGCCTGATTTATCCGCTTTTATATCTAGCCAATAAAACTACAATAATCATCAGTCACAACATCAAGCCATTTAGGAGACAACGATGAACAACTTTACTGAACAGTTAGCGGTTTATGCCGCAGGGCCGTTCAGCCTGGATCATAAACTGGCTAAATAAAACAACGGAGGATCCGAACAGCGGATCCACCCCTTTAAATAAGGAATCAATGATGGGTATGTTAATCAATGGAAAACTGGCCGATAACTGGCTGGATCAGGAAATCGACGACGGTGAATTCAAGCGCATGGAGTCCACTTTCCGCCACTGGATAAGCCGTGATGACAGCAGCGACTTTAAAGCCGAAGCCGACCGCTATCACCTGTATGTATCATCCGCCTGCCCCTGGGCGCATCGCACAGTTATTTTCAGAAAACTGAAAAAGCTGGAAAATATTATCGGCCTGTCGGTGGTGGAACCGGAGATGTTTAACGATGGCTGGAGTTTTGCCAGTGAAGGGGACTATGTAGATCACCTTCATGGCTACCGATTTATGCATGAGGTTTACACCCGCGCCGATAAAAATTTCACCGGCCAGATTACCGTGCCCGTATTGTGGGACAAAAAACAGAACACCATTGTCAATAATGAGTCATCGGAAATTATTCGCATATTAAACAGCGCCTTTAATGATTTCACCGATGTCACAAGCGATTATTATCCGCCCCATTTACAGGCCGATATTGATGCCATTAATCAGGGTATTTATAACCATATTAATAACGGTGTATACCGTTGCGGATTTGCCACTTCACAGACAGCCTACGAGGAAGCCTTTGATGCTTTATTTAAGGAGCTGGACAGGCTTGAAAATATTTTATCCACTCAACGATATTTAGTCGGAGATCAAATCACCGAAGCCGACTGGCGTTTATTTACCACGCTGATTCGATTCGATGGGGTATATGCCGGGCATTTTAAATGCAATTTAAAACGCATCGCTGATTATGAAAATCTGTCCCATTATCTGCGGGAGCTTTATCAAATACCCGGCATCGATGAAACCGTTGATATGGATTACATCAAGCGGCATTATTATGTTAGCCATACAAACATCAACCCTACACAAATTATTCCCAAAGGCCCGGCATTAAATTTCAATACCCCCCATAACCGGGACGAGAAATTCGGAGTATTAAAATGAACGCCGAAATACGCAATGTAAGCCTTGTGCCTGAAGGGGACGGTGTCGATGTTAAGCGCCTTTTTCCCATCAGGGATTTTATGAAC
>JALTRC010000425.1 GCA_026998145.1 Gammaproteobacteria bacterium | reverse complement strand
CGGTTTGCCGGATAAGCCCGTGAGTCGTTCGGCTTTAAGCTGCGTTCAGGCGAGACTTAATTTTGCCGCTAACCGCGCCCATATCTGCGCGACCCTGTAATTTGGGCTTGATCATGCCCATCACCTTGCCCATGTCTTTAATCGAGCTGGCGCCGCTGCTGCCGATGGCTTCTTCGATAATGGCGTCCACTTCCTCATCGCTGAGCGCCTGAGGCAGGTATTCCCTGATAATATCCAGCTCAAAGACTTCCTGCTGGAGCAGATCATCCCGTCCAGCCGACTCATACTGAGAGGCTGATTCACGCCGCTGTTTACCCATTTTATCGAGGATGGCGATGATTCGCTCATCGTCCAGCTCAATGCGCTCATCAACTTCCACCTGCTTAATGGCGGACAGCATCAGGCGAATCACGCCCAGACGCTCTTTGTCACCGCCTTTCATGGCGGCTTTCATATCGTCAGTCAGGCGTTGCTTGAGGCTCGAAGACATGGTTAAAAATTAACGGCGACGAGGGCTGCGACCCATACGTTCGCGCTCTTTGGATAATTTTTTCAGGTGGCGCTTAACCGCTGCGGCGCCTTTACGCTTGCGCTCGGTAGTGGGCTTTTCATAAGCTTCGCGGCGACGAACTTCAGTCAATATACCGGCTTTTTCACATGAGCGCTTGAAGCGACGCAGTGCAACGTCAAAAGGCTCGTTTTCTTTAACTTTTACGTGTGGCATTAATTTCTCACTCTCAAATAAAATTCTGTGCAGTAGAACCGCGGCATTATAACGGTTTTTTTAGTATTAGCAAAAGATTGTATAAAAAATCCTGTAAACTTCCGCCCTGAAATGGTGCTGTGCTATGTTACCGGGCCAAATTAACAGGGTATTGTATGAAAGTATTGGGTATAGAGTCATCCTGCGATGAAACCGGGCTGGCGATTTATGATTCAGAAAAAGGCCTGCTGGCCCACAGGCTGCACTCGCAAATCGAGCTACATGCACAATACGGCGGCGTGGTGCCGGAGCTGGCTTCCCGGGATCATGTACGCTATTTATTGCCGCTAACCGACAAAGTATTGCAGCAGGCGGGCCTGAACAAGCAGGATATAGATGCCGTAGCCTACACCGCCGGGCCGGGGCTGATGGGTGCGCTGATGGTGGGTGCCTCCACCGGCCGGGCGCTGGCCATGGCGCTGAATATTCCGGCGCTGGCGGTGCATCATATGGAAGGCCATCTGCTGGCTCCCATGCTGGAAGACAATCCCCCGTCATTTCCGTTTATTGCCCTGCTGGTGTCCGGTGGCCATACTCTGCTGGCACAAGTGCAGGGCATAGGTCGCTACAAAATTCTGGGAGAAAGTCTGGATGATGCGGCCGGAGAGGCCTTTGATAAAACTGCCAAGATGCTGGGGCTGGGTTATCCCGGCGGCCCCATACTGGCAAAGCTGGCGCAGCAGGGTGAAGCGGGCGCTTATCATTTTCCCCGGCCCATGACCGATCGCCCGGGGCTGGATTTCAGTTTCAGCGGTCTGAAAACCTTTAGTCTGACCACCTGGCAAAAAGCTCAGGCGGCGGGTGATGATAGTGAGCAGACAAAAGCCAATATAGCCCGCGCCTTTGAAGAGGCAGTGGTGGATACGCTGATGATTAAATGCCGCCGCGCCATGCAGCAAACTGCTATTAAGAATCTGGTGATTGCCGGTGGTGTGGGTGCCAATCTGCGTTTACGGGAAAGCCTGCAACAGCTGGTGGAAAAAGAAGGCGGCGAGCTGTTTTATCCGCGGGTGGAATTCTGCACCGATAATGGGGCGATGATTGCCCATGTGGGCTGCTTGCGGCTGATGGCCGGGCAGCGGGAAGCGTTGCTGATACAGACTCGCGCCCGCTGGCCGATTGAGGAATTAAGTGCCTTATAGCGCTTTAAAAGTAATAACTTAAACGGGCAAAAAACTGTTTGCCCGTTGCAAAATAAATGCCGCTGGACGGGCTGGTTTCAATGCCGCTAAATTCACTGCCCTTGCTGCCCATTGTCAGAGTGGCGCCAAAATTAATCTCCAGATTTTGTGACAAACTGTAATCGCCCTGTAAGAAAAATAGCCGGCTGTGATCGTTCAGATTAAAAATCATTAAAGGGGATAGCTGTAATAAAGCGGTCCATTGTGCGCGCAGTCCAAGGCTTAAATAATCCCTCCCGCTGGTAAATAACTGGCCCCTTGTTAGTCGTTGGCTTAATTCGCCCGGTAACTGATTCAGTGAATAGGCCGTTTGTTTTAAGCCAAAGCCATTACGATAATATTCGACAAAACCATTTATGTTTTTTTGTTGCCATAACCAGGCCGTATCCAGATTTAAAACCAGCGAAGTAAAAGTGCCTGTATTCTCGGTAAAGGTGGGCACCAGATCAAAGCGCCATAGGGCGTCATTGATTGAGCCGTTAATACCCAGGCCAATAACCGTATCTTTATAATCTCTGGCCAGCATAAAATCCGTTTGCAGGCTTGAGCCAAAAATGTGCCACTTAATGGCGCTGGAACTGAATGCAGAATCCAGTTTTCCCGTATTCGGGTTACGGCGCGGCACAATGATGGCGCTAAGATCCGAGCCGTTATTAAACAGCCATTGGCTATAAAGCATATCAATGCCCGGCTTGTAACTGGTATCTATTGCATTGGGCGGAAAAGGATTAAATAAATCCATCGGCTTGAATACCAGTCCATTGCCCCAGGATAAAACCTGACGGCCAAATTTTATGCTCAGTTGATTCCGGTTGTAGGCAATATAGGCACGATCCAGTTTGTGCTGCCAGAGACTGTTGCCGGCTTCAGTAAGAGTGTGGCCAAGATTAAACCACGGGCTGTTTTCATTGGCCGTAAATGACGGAAGGGTATTTTGTAATTTGTTTTGCAGCTCAAGGTAATTCCCGTAAATGGCAGTGAGTTGATAATGGCCAACAAAACGCCAGTTATTTATCTGCTTGTCCAGTCGTAAACGAAAGTCGAGACTTTGCTGGCTGCTGTTCTGTTCGTCCAGAAAGGCATTCAGGCTGTCATCATGGGTAATAACAGAATATTGCTGAAACTTTATATGGCCGTTGAAAGGAAAATCAAAAGCAAAACAGGCTGGCGAAATAAAAATAAAACAATATAGCAGCCATGCTTTTTTACAGTGCATCGGCGACTTCATCCAGAATAATTTTTCCATCTCGCATATGAATACGGCGCCGGGTAAATTCAATGACTTTAGGGTCATGGGTGGCGACGATAAAAGTGGTGTGGTGTTCCTTATTTAAATGCTGCATTAAATCCAGCAGCTCGTCAGAAGTATGGGAGTCCAGATTGGCAGTCGGTTCATCTGCCAGAATAATAGAGGGTTTTGATACCATGGCGCGGGCAACCGCAACCCGCTGTTGCTGACCGCCGGATAATTGTGCCGGGCGGCGTTCACCCATGCCGGCCAGTCCCA
>JALTRC010000424.1 GCA_026998145.1 Gammaproteobacteria bacterium | reverse complement strand
TCGCTACCGGCGGTTCGGTGATGCTGTTTGTGAATGCACCATCACTACTGATTGTATTCGGCGGCAGTGTAGCCGTTGTACTCATGCAGTTTACCCTTTCACAATTTTTTGGCGCCTTTAAAGTTGCCGCTCGCGGTTTTATGCATAAGGCGGTCGATCCACAGGAGCTCATCGAGCAGGCTGTAGAACTTGCCAACATTGCCCGTAAAGAAGGCATGATGGCACTGGAATCACAGGAAATTGACAACCCGTTTTTAAAAAAAGGCATTGGTCTTTGTGTTGATGGACACCCGCCCGACCTGGTTAGAAAAATGCTCAGCAAAGACATTAGCCTGACCATTGAACGGCACGAAGTCGGACAGAAAATTTTCCGCGCCCTGGGCGATATTGGCCCGGCTATGGGCATGATCGGCACACTGATTGGCCTGGTCCAGATGCTGGCCAATATGGATGACCCTAAAACTATCGGCCCATCTATGGCTGTTGCCCTGCTCACCACGCTTTATGGCGCCATTATTGCGAATGCCTTTGCGATTCCACTGGCCGACAAACTTGAACTACGCAGCAATGAAGAAAAAACCAACCGCACCTTAATCCTTGAAACCATTAGCGGTATCCAGGAAGGCATGAACCCCCGTGTTCTTGAGGAGCTATTAAAAGCCTTCCTGCCGGAAAGCAAACGTCCTAGCGAAGACAGCGAATAGCCATGGAAGACTCAGCTGAAGTCAAATGCCCTATATGCCCCCCCGCGTGGCTGGCAACCTTTGCAGACCTTATGTCGCTGCTTATGTGCTTCTTCGTTCTACTTTTATCTTTCTCCGAAATGGATGTACTGAAGTTCAAACAGTTAGCCGGTTCGATGAAAGAGGCCTTTGGTGTACAACGGGACATTAAAACAAAAACCATTCCCAAAGGCACCAGCATTATCGCCAAGGAGTTTAGCCCTGGACGGCCAACACCAACTGCGCTAAAGGTGATGCGCCAGCACACCACCGATGACCGCAAAAACAATCTGGACTTTAAGCGGGGCGAAGGTGAAGGCGGTTCTGACGATTCTCTGGAAAAGAAACGTAAAGAAGCCCAGGAACGACTGGAAAAGCTCAAGAAAGCCCTCAAAGAACAAATAGGTAATGGCACCATTGAAGTTAATGGTGACAATGAACGCACCGTTATCCGGATTCGAGAAAAAGGCTCTTTTCCTTCCGGCAGTGCCAAGTTGCGTCGGAGCTTCGGCCCTGTTATTAAAAAGATTGCCAAAGCGGTTATGAACACACCGGGTAAAATACACATCTCAGGACATACCGATAATATCCCCATCCACACATTCCGTTTTAAATCGAACTGGGAACTATCTTCTGCGCGTGCCGTTTCCATTCTTAACGAATTGCTGCGTTATGAAAAAATCCCGCAAAACAGAATCGTTATCCAGGGCTTTGCTGACACTCAACCTCTGGTACCTAACACAACCGCTAAAAACCGAGCCACCAACAGGCGTGTGGAAATTTCCATTATTAAACAAACAGAAACCGTAAAAGACCTGCCCAGTCTTATTAAATTTTCTGAATAACATAGAGTATTTCAATGAACGACCACGAACGTAGACGCTTTTTTAGAATAGATGACGACGTTTATCTTAGCTATGAAGCTATCTCTGAGGATGAATACCAAAGCGCCGCAGATTTTACACAGCAGTCATACAGTAACGCCTTCTCATTAACGGCCGACTTTGCCAATTTAAACAATGAGATACATCCGGTTTTTAATAATATAAAACAAAGCAACCCCGAACTGGCTCAATACCTGGAGCTACTTAATTTAAAAATTGATACCCTTGGCAAACATCTTTTTGAAAACGAAAATAATTTACAGTCGAGAAAAACAACCCGGGTTAATTTAAGCGCCACGGGTATTGCCTTTGAGACTCAACAGGCATTTGAAGATAACCAGGCATTATCTATGCAGCTTATTTTACTGCCGGAAGAAGTCGGCATTCAGGTCTATGGACGAGTAAAAAACAAACGAGACACGGACAAAAACATCCCGTTAAGTTGCGTAGATTTTGAATATATTCGCACTGAGGATCAGGAGCTTATTATTAAACACAACCTGAATTTGCAAATGAAAATCCTGCGAGAACGCTCCGAACTGGACTAACTAAACAGCCTCCAGTACAACCTGGTTTCGGCCATTCTCCTTTGCCCTGTATAATGCCCGGTCAGCCTTTTCCAGCAAAGCTCTCAACACACTTTCTGCATCTTCATCACTTATACCCATCCCCGGATTTAATGAAGCCACACCCAGTGAAATAGTCACCTGTAAATTTTTATCATAAAAAGAATAGACTTCACGACTTACCGCACTTCTTAAGCGCTCGGCAATCTCCGCTGCTAATTCAATATTGGTTGATGGCAAAGCCACCACAAATTCCTCACCACCATAACGCGCAGCAATATCACATGCCCTAACCTGTTCTTTTATAATACTGGCGACCTTGGACAGGACAATATCACCAATATGATGACCATAATTATCATTCACCTGTTTAAACAGATCTATATCAACAAACATACAGGATAAGACTTCTCCCTGCCGCAGACTACGCTCAATTTCATCCTGAATACGCAAATCAAAATAACGACGATTGTAGGCTTTTGTTAATGCATCCTGATAACTGATTTCTTTTATGCGCTGCTGATTTAAACAGTTCTCAACAGCTACTGCTGTCATTGCTGAAAGCTTCTGAAGAAAGGTTGTTGCATGAGAGCTCTGGTAGCGATTACTGTCCCCACTAATAAGCAGTAATGCTCCAATTAACTTGTCGCTACGTACCAGCGGTAATAAAGCCGCACTTTTAAACACCTGCTTATCATTTAATGACTCAAACATCCATTCATACTCATCCAGAACCTGAGAGCCCAGTTGAGTAAAAGGCTTTAAGCTTTCAACCTGATGTTGATGTTTCTGAGCATCCAGAATCAATAAATTATGTTGATATTGAGAGTTTGATTCGACACTCTGTCCGTTAAATAAATGCTCCATATCATGTTCATAATCAATCAGGCACACCACTACCTCCTGCAACTGAAACCTGGCAGGCATTTGATATAACAATAAATCTTTTAATTGATTGGGTGTGGTAGCACAGATGATTTCTATGCCAAACTGGTCAAACAGTTCCTGCTTTCGCTCATTCGTTCTGGCCTGATTTAATAAAGCGCGAAGCTGACGGCGCAACAACCTGTTTTCGTTATAGGTAACATCATTCATAGATACCAATATATAGCATAGTCATTTCATCTTATCTGAACATATTATGAAATTTTCAGAGACTTGCTATTTACACTTTAAAATTGTTACTACGATAACACTTAATAACACCTCACCCCAAAAGCCTCTGTGTCTCTGCGCCTCTGTGTCGTTCATTGCTTTTGCCTTTTATGTTTATATTTCCCCAGGCAAAAA
>JALTRC010000423.1 GCA_026998145.1 Gammaproteobacteria bacterium | reverse complement strand
CCGTCCGTATTCTGGTAGCCTTCATTGTGACGCCCTTTGGGCAGCAGGGTATCAAATCCCACCCCCAGCCAGATGTCCCGAAACAAATTGGCTTTTACCGTATCACGATCATAGCCATCATCAATACACCAGCTAATGGCGGTTACCAACGCATTAATACCCCCTGCCGATGCCCCGGTTACTGCCACTAAATCCGGCGGCCGATTATCGCCAGCCAGGGCCGGATTATTACGCAATATCTTGCTGTATTTCACAATGGCCCAGTTCAGGCCGGCCTCATAGGAACCCAGACTAATGCCGCCGCTAATCGCAAACGCCAGCGGCACATGGCCCGGTGAAGCCTGCTTGCCATAAGCCAGACTCAGGGGCATACATAAGAACAACAGGGAAAAAACACTTTTTTGAAAAGACTTTGCAACACGGATCATCCTGACCTCCAGTTTTATCATTTTATTTTTCCAGCCAATCTTAACACTTTCAATCATCCGGCAGAACAGCGCCTAAGGCAGGCCTTCAGGATGCTACGCCTTTCTTTGCGCTCTTCGCGACTTTGCGTCAAACAATTTTTGCTTGCAAGCCCGACAGCCTGCACCGAAAATACCCGCCTGTTTCTAAGCGGATAGCATTATTGTGGAAATCACCCTCGAACAACGTAAAAAAGCCATGGACAAAGCCACCTGGTGGGGTGTTGCGGTAAACCTTTTATTATCCATTGCCAAACTGATTGTTGGTGTAATCGGTAACTCAACAGCACTGCTGGCCGATGGTCTGCACTCCCTTTCCGATCTTATTTCCGATGGCCTGGTACTGTTTGCTACCCACCATTCCAATGTGGATGCGGATGAGGATCACCCCTATGGCCATGCCCGTTATGAAACTCTGGCCACCATCGCTCTGGGGGTGATGCTGATTGCGGTGGCCCTTGGTGTTGGTATCGATGCCATCAGCCACCTGCTGGACCCGGAGGACATACTCATCCCCTCCACTCTGGCTCTGGTTGTGGCCGCCGCCTCTATTGCCAGCAAGGAAGCCCTTTATCAGTACACGGCGCTGATTGGCCGCAAGGTAAAATCCAAATTACTGATGGCTAATGCCTGGCACCATCGCAGTGATGCTATCTCCTCTGTTGTGGTATTTGTGGGCATTGCCGGCGCTATTCTGGGCTGGCCGATTCTGGATTCTGTCGCCGCCATTGCGGTAGCCGTGATGATTGCCAAAATTGGCTGGGATTTGAGTTACAGCAGCATTCAGGAGCTGGTGGACACAGCGCTGGAGCCGGAGATTCTGGATAATATTCGCCAGCAGATCAAACAGGTGGACGGTGTGCTGGAGCTGCACATGCTGCGCACCCGCCGTCATGGTCATAATGCGCTGGTTGAGGTGCATCTGCTGGTGGACGGGCGTATTAGCGTATCGGAAGGTCATCAGATTTCCGAAGCGGTGGAATATTCACTGATCCAGAATTTTGATGAGATCAATGATGTCACCGTGCATATTGATCCGGAAGACGATGAAAAAACCCCCAACTCATGCAAGCATCTGCCCCTGCGCCATCAGGTAATGGAGCAGTTGCAGGCCTGCTGGAAAGACATTCCCCAGACACAGCATATCCTTGAAACCACCCTGCACTATCTGGATGGCAAGGTTGAAGTGGAGATTGTATTACCCATGAACCAGCTGGAAGGCCTGGATTCCGCCCAGCTGCTAAGCGAAAAAATTAATCAAAGCAGTCAGCAGGCCGAATGCGTACGCCATGTTAGCGTGCTATATCGCGCCTGAACGCACCCATCTGGTGCGCCTATCAGCGCCTTGCACAATTCTTGTGCGGGACGACATCAATAATCCCCCATTTAGGCTGTTTTTTTAATTCCCCTGATGGCACATTTCATGCACAATTAGCCGCTGCAAGGTTTTACACCTCAGGCGTGCACGCCTGAAGCATTAGATAAAATTCCAATTGGAGGCATTTCCATGTCAGCTAGTGACGTTTTAAAAATGATTAAAGACAACGAAGTAAAATTCGTTGACTTCCGTTTCACCGACCCTCGCGGTAAAGAGCAACACGTATCGGTTCCATCTCATACAGTAGATGCGGGCACATTCGAAGATGGCAAAATGTTTGACGGTTCTTCTATTGAAGGCTGGAAGGGCATTAACGAATCCGACATGATTATGATGCCAGATCCGGAAACTGCGGTAATGGACCCTTTCTGTGAAGAAGCCACAGTGAATATTACCTGTGACATTATCGAGCCTGCCACTATGCAGGGTTATGAGCGTGATCCCCGCTCTATCGCCAAGCGCGCTGAAGAATATATGAAGTCTACCGGCATCGCTGATACGGCTTACTTCGGCCCTGAAAATGAATTCTTTGTATTTGACTCTGTTACCTGGGAAGACAGCATGGGTTCAGTGGGCTACAAGATCGGTTCTGAAGAAGCCGAGTGGAGCTCAGGCATCCAGACTGAAACCGGTAACCTGGGTCACCGTCCTGGTGTTAAAGGCGGTTACTTCCCTGTACCGCCTGTTGATTCACTACAGGATCTACGTTCAGCCATGTGTCTGGTTATTGAAGACATGGGTGTGGAAACAGAAGTACATCACCACGAAGTGGCAACAGCTGGCCAGTGTGAAATCGGCGCTGTATTCAACACGCTGGTAAAGAAAGCTGATGAAGTTCAAAAACTGAAATATGCCATCCACAATGTGGCTCACGCCTATGGCAAAACAGCCACATTCATGCCCAAGCCTCTGGTAGGTGATAATGGTAACGGTATGCACGTTCACCAGTCTCTGTCCAAAGACGGCGAAAACCTGTTCACTGGTGATCTGTATGGTGGCCTGTCTGAAACCGCTATCTACTACATCGGCGGCATTATCAAGCACGCTAAAGCCCTGAATGCATTTGCCAATGCCTCAACCAACTCTTACAAGCGTCTGGTTCCCGGCTTCGAAGCACCTGTTATGCTGGCTTACTCAGCTCGTAACCGTTCGGCTTCTATCCGTATTCCTTTTGTTTCCAATCCAAAAGGTCGTCGTATCGAAGTGCGTTTCGGTGACAACACAGCCAACCCATACCTGTGCTTCGCTGCCATGCTGATGGCCGGCCTTGACGGTATCGAAAACAAGATTCACCCTGGCGATGCCATGGACAAGAACCTGTATGACCTGCCTCCCGAAGAAGAAGCCGCCATTCCACAGGTGGCTTTCTCTCTGGATGAAGCCCTGAAAGCACTGAACGAAGATCGTGCCTTCCTGACTAAAGGCGGTGTATTTACCGACGATCAGATCGATGGCTACATCGAACTGAAAGACGAAGAAGTACAGCGTCTGCGCATGGCAACTCACCCCTGTGAGTTCGACATGTACTACTCTTTATAAGCCTCCCGGCTTTTTAAAGCGTGAAAAGGCCCCGCATTGCGGGGCCTTTTTTATTTGCAGGGCTAACAAAATACTCTAAGC
>JALTRC010000422.1 GCA_026998145.1 Gammaproteobacteria bacterium | reverse complement strand
AGTGTGCGGGTATGGCTTTAAGAATTGAGTTGCCGAAAACAATGTTCATACCAGCATCTGGAATGGAAATAAAACGGTCGCCCAGCTTGTCACCCATATAATTGGGAATCAGGTGGGGTAGAAAACGCACCCACAAAGATGAGCAGACAATTTTAGCCTCGGTTCTCACTGCCCAGCTTTCCAGTGAGGCGATAATGTCAGGATCCTGGTGGGAGGCAAACAGATAGCTTAGCTGTTTGGGGTCTACATATTCACGCAGCGACATAGTCAGGGCGCTAAAGCTCAGCTGACCGCCGGGGTCCAGCACCATAGACTGATCGTCATTGATAATAAGAAACTGGTTGGACTGTACGCCCTGACCGGGGATCAAATCCGCAAAGGCAATGCACTTGTGGGTGCCGTCATTATAAAGTTCGATAGCCATAATCTTTCCTGGATTAATGCAGCCACTGGAAGGTCAGCAGCCAAATGATGTATAGATCAGGTTATAGCAGATATATGCCCGGTTTTTAGTGAGCGTAAAGGAATATTTAGCCAGGAATCCTCAGAAATTTTCCAGCTAATCAGGCTGAAAAACGCATGGAAAGATCAATGGCCTTGATGTCTTTGGTAATGGCGCCAATGGAAATAAAATCCACGCCGCTCTGGGCAATCGGTAAAATAGTGTGCAGGTTTACATTGCCAGAGGCTTCCAGCTCGCATTGTTTATTATTGAGTTCTACAGCCTGTTTTAATAGATCCAGTTCGAAATTATCCAGCATAATCCGTTCGACTTTTGCATCCAGTGCCTGTTGCAGTTCATGCAGATTTTCCACCTCCACTTCCACGGATAATTCCGGGCTGTGAAAGCGTGCGGCGGCTACCGCTTCGGCAATGCTGCCTGCGGCCATAATATGATTTTCCTTAATCAAAATCGCATCATATAAACCCATGCGGTGATTATGGCCGCCACCACAGTGCACCGCATATTTCTGTGCCAGCCGCAGGCCGGGAATGGTTTTACGGGTATCCAGAATTTTGGCTGAAGTGCCGGCAATCGCATCTACATAAGTGCGGGTTGTGGTGGCGGTAGCGGAAAGGGTCTGTAAAAAATTCAGCGCGGCCCGTTCGCCGCTGAGCAGTGCGCGGGTCGAACCGCTTAATGAGCATAGCTGCTGGCCAGCCTGTACCGGGTCGCCATCATCCACATCCCATTCAATATGGATGGACGTATCCAGCTGTGCAAAGACTTCTTCAAACCAGTCAATGCCACAGATAATGGCATCCTCCCGCACAATTACACTGGCAAAGCTGAAATCATCTTCGCTAATCAGTTTGCCGGTAACATCTTCGCGGCCGATGTCTTCTGTGAGTGCCAGGTGAACACTTTCTTCAATATCGCTCTGGGGTAATTGCATGGCAGCTTGCGGGTGTTTAAAAAATAATGTGTAGCTTACTGGCTTGTTATGCAATTACAAGTCATAAAGTTTGCCAAGGGGCTGCAGGATGTTATCTATTGCATATACTTAGGGCAATATTATGCAAGACGATTTATCGAAAATGGCCGATCTGAATACATGGACCCAACAACTTTCTGCGCAGACATTGCCGATTCTGGCCAGTACCCGCGAGCAACTCAAGCAGTTGATGGATAACGAAAACCTGTCGATCAGCGTATATGCAGGACCGGTTTTGCATGATCCGGGCATGGCCAGTATTGTGCTTCGGGATGTGAATAAAACCAAAGCCTCTCAGGGGCGTGATCCCATCGGTACCATCAGTAATGCCATGCCCCATCTGGGGCCGGCCAGAATTAAACAGCATTTACAAAAGGCTGTATTGCTGGATGATTTAAAGCTATCGCCCCGCCATTATGATGGTTATATGCGCTACCTGACGCAGGCCTGCCACGGGGCATTTCAGGCCAGAGACTGGGGCATGCTGCGGCAAACTATTGAGCCGGAAGAAATGGAGCTGGCCACCCTGTTGCAAAATATTGCAGAGCTGGCCTTATGGTGTTTCAGCGGAGATACCATGCTGCAAATTGAGCATCGGCAGCACATTGAAAAACAAAGCTATGAACAGGCGGCCCGTGATGTGCTGGGCTGCGATATGCGCGAGCTGGGCAAGCAGCTGGCAAAGGCCTGGCATTTACCTGAACTGTGTATTGAAGGGCTGTCTTCCGATTACACCGGCTTTACCCTGGCAACCGGTGTGGCGCTGGCCAGCCGGCTGGCCCGTTTAAGCAGCACTAACTGGTATAACAAACAGACCCTGGCCTGTGTGCAGGCTATTGCCGATTATCAGGGACATTCCATTGCAGAAGTGGAACATCATCTGCATATTAATGCATTGAATTTCACCGATTATATGCCCCAGTTATCCGCCTGGGCACCGGCCAGATTATTGTTAATGGGCGCGGATGAGCATTATATTGATCGACAATATGAATGGCAGGAGGGCGGGGATAATGCCACTCTGCCGGAAGCGGAAAAGCCTGTAGAAAAAAATCCAATCCAGCCTGATGTAACAAAAGCCCGCACGCTTAAAAAGCGGATACCGGTAAGTGAATTAAGCGAAGAAAAAATTGCCGCTGCCCGTGAAAAATTAAAACAGCAGAAATTAAAAACACCCTCAGCCGGCCAGCCGGTAAGTGCGGAGGCAGAAAATAAAAAACCGGTAAAATCGAAGCCGGTTTCATCCGGGCAGGCGGCGCAAAAAACAGACAATACACCCAAAGAGGCGACACCTGAATCCCCTGTCTTACCCGCCCATACGCCCCAGGAAATCGCCCGGCAGATTGCATTATTGCAGGCATTAATCAAGCAACATGATTCAGCGGCTCATGTTATTCAGCAGGCAGTGAATGCGGCCTATAGTCTGGGTTTTGAACGGGCGGCCTTTATTATGAAAGTGCCGAAAAAACCGGAGCTGGTAGCGCGTTTTTTCTGTCAGGATGAAAGTAAACATCCGCTCAAACCATTTAAAATCACGCTGGATAACCCCCATTTGTTTTCCCTGTTAATGAGCAAGCCGCAGAATATCTGGCTAAATGACAAGAATCGGGCCAAATACTGGAACAGGCTGCCGGCTAATGTGAAGCTGGCATTACATAATAATGCCTTTTTTGCCGTGTCGATTTTTTCCGGCCCCAAACCGGTTGGTCTGATGTTTGTGGATAAACCCGGTGGTGAACTCACTGCCGCAGAATATAAAAAGTTTCTGGGCCTGTGCAAACTGCTATCAAATGGTCTGGTGGAAATTGTGCAGAAAAGAGCGGCCACAAGCGGCGGCAAGGTATCCTAAAGGGGTTTGCAAAAAGCTTTTGAATTACGCTGATTGTTATACAGTTTCACCCGTTCTACCGGCAGACGGCTGATTTCGATTTCCGTAAAGCCCCGTTCCTGAAACCAGTGTGCCGTGTGGGTGGTTAAAATAAATAACTGGCTGATATTTTTAATGGTGCATTGTTTTTCAATATGATTAAGCAGGGCATTGGCGCGACCCTGTTTCTGGTAATCCGGGTGTACCGCCACGCAGGCCAGCTCTGCTGCATCGTCACCATATAAAAATAATGCCGCACAGGCAATCACCATACCGTCACGCTCAATAACCGTAAAATTTTCAATTTCCAGTTCCAGCTGTTCACGGGAACGGTGCGCCAGTATGCCCTGCTGTTCCAGTGGCTGAATCAGTTCCAGAATGCCGCCCACATCTTTAATGCTGGCGCGGCGAATATCTTCATAGGATTCGATGGTAATTAAAGTGCCGGTGCCATCACGGGTATAGAGTTCCTGTAATAATGCGCCGTCATGGTGATGGCTGATTAAATGGCTGCGATTAACCCCGTGCTTGCAGGCATTCAGGGCGCTGCTGATGTGCAGGCGGGTGATCTCATCATTGGCAGTGGATTGCAGAGCCGTTTCGGCCTGCAAGATATTTAACTGATGAATAATCTGCCCGCTTTCATCTTTAACCCCGTTTGCATCCATAAAGAAAATCAGCTTGTCAGCTCCCAGCGCCAGTGCGGCTTCAGTGGCAATATCTTCGGCCCGGCAATTAAAGGTTTCTCCGGTGGTGGAATAGCCAATGGGAGATAACAGTACAATATTATTTAACTGTAACTGCTGTTCAATGGCCTGCCGGTTAATGCGCCTGACCTTGCCTGTGTGTGCAAAGTCGATGCCCTGATGAATGCCGTAAGGCTGGGCCACTACAAAATTACCCGATACAACATTCAGCGCGGCACCGGACATAGGCGTATTAACCAGCCCCATGGACAAACGGCTTTCAATATTCAAACGCACCTGCCCCACCGCCTGTTCAACCGCAGGCAGGGTTTGTTTGTCGGTAATGCGCCAGCCATCTTTAAATTCAGTGTTTAGGTGTAAGGCATCTAGCTGGCGAGCAATTTGCGGGCGCGCCCCGTGCACCAGTACCAGCTTTACGCCCAGGCTATTAAGCAGGGCTATGTCGTGAATAATGTGGGCAAAGTTCGGGTGTTCGATGGTTTCACCCGCCAGCGAAACCACAAAGGTGCGGCCCCGGTGTGAATGAATATAGGGGGCGCAGGAGCGAAACCACTGCACATATTGTGAAGTGTCGGTGGTGCCGGTTATGTTATCTGCCTGATTCATGGAGTGAATTTAGAGGGGTTGGTTTTTAAAGTCAAAATAAAATCCCGCCGGGCTTTCCTTTTTATGGGGCAATACAGAAGTTGCGTATCAAATCTTTTAGCAAATTAATTGTGGGTTGAATTCTATCCAGTCGTAAATATTCATCCGGTTGATGGGCCTGATCAATATCCCCCGGCCCCAGCACTAAAGTCTCTATCCCCAGCTGGGTTAAATAAGGGGCTTCTGTGCCAAAGGCAACGCTGCCCGCTGTATGGCCGGTGAGTTTTTCTGCCGCCTGCACCAGCTGTGAGCCGGCCGGTGTTTCCATGGCTGGAATGCCGGAAAATAATGGCCGGCATTGCAGCTTAAAGCCGTTACCCGGCAATACTTTTTGCAGCCGTTGTTTTAATTGTTGACGCAGTTCTTCCAGAGGCATACCCGGCAAAGGTCGAATATCAATATGCAGTTCGCAGGCGCCGCAAATACGGTTGGGATTGTCGCCCCCGTGAATATGCCCCAGATTCATGGTGGGAACCGGCACTTCAAATAAGGGGTTTTGATAGTGGCTCTGTAATTCGTCTCGCCAGCGCAACAGCTCGCCTATCACAATATGCATGGCTTCCAGCGCATTATGGCCCAGCGCCGGATTGCTGGAATGACCGGCCAGCCCGGTAATGCGCACCGCTTCCATCATAATGCCCTTGTGCATTCGAATCGGCTTCATGCCGGTGGGTTCGCCGATTACCGCGTAACGGGCCCGGGGTTTACAGGCTTCTACCAGTGCCTGAGCACCGGCCATGGTGGTTTCTTCATCACTGGTGCCGAGAATAAATAATGGATTTTTAAAATCACAGGGGTCAAAGCTGGTGGCCGCTTCAATGGCCAGGGCCAGAAAGGCTTTCATATCCGAGGTGCCCAGACCATAGAGGCAGCCATTGTCTTCGCTGAGCTTAAAAGGATCATGCTGCCAGCGGTGTTCATCAAAGGGCACGGTATCCGTATGGCCAGCCAGCACCAGCCCTCCGTGTGAGGCACCCTCTATGCGTCCACGGCTGGCCAGAATATTCGCCTTGCCATCGGCCACCGGCAGTATTTCAACTTTGAAATCCAGATCATTTAACCAGTTGGCCAGCAGCTCAATGACCGGCTGGTTGCTCATATCCAACTGTGGATTAACGCAGCTTACCGAGGGTATGGCAATGAGCTGCTCCATCATATGCATCATCGGGGGCTGTTTCACTGGGGGATGTCCACCGCTTCATCAATAAATTTCACGCCATTTAACTTACATTGTAAAACAGTCCGGCGCAGGATTTCGATGGCCTGCGGCCGGGTAAAGCTTTTACGCCAGGCCAGTGCCACCCGCCGGGAAGGGGCGGGGGCTTTAAAGGGAATCATTTTTAGCAGGCTGGAATTCAGGGGTTTGCGATCGGCACTGCTGGGTAATACGGTAACGCCTGTACCACTGGCGACCATCTGGCGGATGGTTTCCAGCGAGGAGCCCTGCAGGCTCTGCTGTAAATGGCTGGAGCTCTGGCATTCCGGGCAGGCCTGTAAAATCTGATCCCGAAAACAGTTTCCTGGCCCCAGCAATAGCAGGCTTTCATCGGCCAGTTCTTCCACCCGCAGCTGTTTGCGTTTGCCCCAGGGGTGGTTTTTGGGGGAGGCCGCAATAAAAGGCTCATCGTACAGGGATTGTGTAATGACGCCGGCCTGCTCGAAGGGCAGGGCAATAATAATCACATCCAGCTGCCCCTGCTTTAGCTGTTCCGATAATACGCTGGTGTAGTTTTCTTCAATCACCAGTGGCATCTGGTCGGCCTGTTTGTGCAGGCGGGGGATCAGCTCGGGCAGCAAATAGGGGGCAATGGTATAGATAACCCCCAGCCGCAGTGGGCCGGACAAGGGGTCGCGGCTGGTATTGGCGATTTGCCTTATCTGCTGAGCCTGTTCCAGTACCACCTGTGCCTGCTGTACGATTAATTCGCCCTGATGGGTAATGCGCAGTTCATTGCGGGCGCTGCGTTCAAACAGGCTGACATTTAATTCATCTTCCAGTTTTTTTATGCCCAGGCTTAAGGTGGGCTGGGTCACATGGCAGGCTTCGGCAGCCTTGCCAAAATGCTGGTGCTGAGCCAGGGCGACAATGTATTTCAGTTCAGTGAGGGTCATGGCAAATCCCATAGAAAAAATTAATTGAACCGATTGTAATAAACAATTTGTTAAATAACACTACAGGCATGAAAATAAGCTCAAATTAATCTGGAGGTTGAGCTTATGAAAAAAATAATTGCACTGGTTGCTGCCATGGGCAGCACATCTGTTATGGCAGACTGGCAGGCATTACCCGAGGTAGCACCGGCACCGGCGGATAATCCCACAAGCGCTGAAAAGGTAGAGCTGGGTAAGGCCCTGTACTTTGATCCGCGTATTTCCAGCACAGGTACTGTGTCCTGTAATTCCTGTCACAATGTAATGGCCGGCGGTGATGATAATCGCCCCGTATCCATGGGAGTGCATGGTAAAAAGGGTGGCCGCAGCGCACCTAGTGTATGGAACTCGGCTTTTTATTCCACCCAGTTCTGGGATGGCCGCGCCAATACGCTGGAAGATCAGGCAAAAGGTCCTATGACCAATCCGGTTGAAATGGGGATGAAAGATCATAATGCGGTAATGGCGCGCCTGAAAAAAATTGATGGTTATAAGCCCATGTTTAAAAAGGCATTTGGCAATGACAAAATGACGATTGATCAGGCGGTTAAAGCCATTGCCGCTTATGAGCGTACCCTGATTACGCCCAATAGTGCTTACGATAAATTTGTCAAAGGCGATAAGTCTGCACTGAGCGCGCAGCAGCAACGGGGCATGAAACTGTTTGCCGAAGTGGGTTGTGTATCCTGCCACTCAGGCCCGGCATTTAATGGCCAGCAGGGTGTGGCAATCGGTACACCGGTATTGATGAAGTTCCCGACGTTTGAAAACAATGCCTATGTTAAGCAGTATGATTTAAAGGCAGACAAGGGACGTCAGAATGTAACGGGCAGCCAGGCAGATGCTCATATGTTCCGTGTGCCCACATTGCGTAATGTGGCTTTGACTGCACCTTATTTCCATAATGGTAAGGTCAGGGATTTAAGCACAGCGGTTAAGGTGATGGCGAAAACACAATTAAACCGTGACCTTGAAAAACAGCAGGTAGCGGATATTGTGGCATTTTTGAATGGACTGACAGGTGAATTCCCTGCGCAAACCCTGCCTCGTTTGCCTGCAACAGCGAATACTACATTGCTGAAGTAAGCACACATTCCCCCCCTGGAAGATAAGCCCGGCTTTTGCCGGGCTTTTTTATGTACAGGAAGTACGGTATGCCGCGGGCGCAGGGATGCGCAGGAGCGGCGTGGTTCAGATTATTTTGAAGATTAAAAGCATAAAGTCCGCAAATGAACGCAAACAGGGTGCAGGATGTACGTTCGATTTTTGCTCCCCGGCAATTGCTCCTGCATTGCGCTCATTGGCGTAGCTCTGATTAAAAGAAAAAAGCAAATCTCCCCGGCCCCTCTTTGTTAAAGAGGGGAGGCAGGCATCCCTCTGTCAGCGCTTTATCATAAGCCTCCCCCTTTGAAAAAGGGGGATTGAGGGGGATTCCCGGATGACTTTTTAAACAACAAACGCCGTAAGTCCCTGAAAAACAAAAGTCATTGCTGAAAAAATTTTTCCATCTGCTATATAGAGTGCTTGATAAATATGCCGATAGAGCCTGATATGAAACGTTTGATTGATACAAGTATCCGAAATAAATTATTGCTGGTTGCAGGGATGGGAACCTCTTTGGTAATCGCAACAAGTATATGGGAAATATACAGTGGCTGGCAGCAGATGATGGTGCTGCTGGACTCCGGGTTTGTGAAGGCATCAGAGGTCGATTCTGTGCGTCAGGCCATGACCGATACTTTCCAGGAAAGTATTGGGCTTCTGGCTATTTTTACGGTTTTGTCACTGGTCATTTTTTTATGGATGGTGGAAAAAAGTATTGTGGTACCGGCCAGGGAGCTGGCGAGTAGCTTATCAAAAATGGCGCAGGGAGATTTTAGCCATGAGATCCCCGTTTATTCAGGTGATGAAATTGGCCAGATCGCCAGTAGTGCGCAGTCCCTGCAACAGGATATAGGCAAGCTGATTAATCAGATTAATACCTCGGTATTTAAATTATCCGAAGCTTCTGAAGAAATGGCCCATGCCACCAACCAGACCAATCAGGCCATTAGTCAGCAGCAGGCCGAAGCCGATCAGGTGGCAACTGCCATGAATGAAATGACGGCCACCGTGCATGAAGTGGCACAGAATGCCCAGATGGCCGCGGATTCTGCATCTCAGGCCAATGATGATGTGAATACGGGGCAGGCGGTGGTCAATGATTCTATTAATGCGATCAGTCAGCTGGTGCAGAAGGTGGATCAGGCTGCGGATGTGATTCAGGTGCTGGAAAGCGATTCCCAGGAAATCGGTACGGTGCTGGAGGTTATCCGCAGTATTGCCGAGCAGACGAATCTGCTGGCCCTGAATGCAGCCATTGAGGCGGCTCGCGCCGGTGAGCAGGGCCGTGGCTTTGCGGTGGTGGCTGATGAAGTGCGTACCCTGGCCAGCCGTACGCAGCAATCCACAGAAGAAATTCAGCGCATGATCGAAAAGCTGCAAACCGGGGCTAATGAAGCGGTGGAAGCCATGGATCAAAGCCGTTCTCAGGCCGATAAAACCCGTGATACCGCCGCGAAGGCCGGTGAAGTGTTAAATACCATTACCGCTGCGGTAAGCAGTATTAATGATATGAATACCCTGATTGCCAGCGCATCAGATGAGCAGAACGCAGTGGCCAATGAGATTAATCAGAGTATTGTGAATATTGCCCAGGTGTCTGAAGGCACGGCGGAAACCGCGGCACAAACGGCAACAACATCTGAAAATCTGCGGGCTGTATCCGAGG
>JALTRC010000421.1 GCA_026998145.1 Gammaproteobacteria bacterium | reverse complement strand
TTCCAGATAATCAGTGGCATGCGTAAATAAGCGGCAATGCCAATGGCGACAAAAAAGATAAAAAGCCAGCTCAACATAATGCGCTCCTAAAGCGTTTTTTTCTGTGTGGCAGTGTCTTCCGGTGATGGAGGTTCAGCTGGTTGTGCTGAACCCTCCGACTCCTGCCGGGACTGTGGTTCTGTGTGTTTATCCTCGGGTGGAATAAACTGCTCGTGTTCATCATTAAAAATAATGCCGTCCTTACCCCAGGGCATTTTCCGGTAAATACTCAGCTCATCAAAATCCAGAATCGGATACTTGATAACATCAAAATACGGGGAGTAATCAAAGTCCTTGGGGGTAATGAGTTTAGTATTGCGTTTGTAGATTTTTAAATTGCCGTCTTCATCCCGGTGCAATACGGGCAATATGGGAAAATGCACCGAGGCAAAGGCTTCCGCCATCATGGAGGAGCACACCGTATGGGTAGGGGCGCCCGCATTATGCTCAAACAGGCTGGAGCGCCAGCGCCGGGGCAAAAAAGCATAGGGGAACATAAAGCGGGCCAGATCCAGTATCTGCCGCACATGATAAAAAGTGCCCAGCTGGTTAATGGCGTAAGCAATCACTTTTTGTGCATCACTGCGGGTAATATTATTGGGGCGGCAAATGCGCAAATGTTCGTGACGGTATTTATTGATATTGGCCACAATGGTGCCCTGACCCAGCAGGGATTCAATTACCAGCTGGTCATCGGCTTCACCATTATAGAAGCGTTGAATAAACTGGCGCAGTTGCGGGTCTTCCACATCATGCAGGCGGCCAATATACAGTGCCGAATGGGTCCAGCTACTCAGGGTGATAATTTTAATAATCTCCCCAACCCGTGAGCGGCCTTCCACCAGAATCACATCACCGGGGCGAATCTCATAGCGCAGGCGATCAAAATCCGACATGGGAATATCGTAATCCTCATGTTCGGTTGTTAGCCACTCGATTGCCTTATCCCACAGGCTTTGCAAAAGCTGATTGACCACCTGGCGTTCCTTATATTTCTGGATTTTATGGAACTACATCTTCATTGACTCAATGACATGCTTTAAGTTTAGTTGAAGTGACCGGTTCTGCTTGCTTAGCTCCCCTTATATTGCCTGACCCGATCGGCCAGCCTGTCCAGCTGTTCAAAGGGTGTATAAAAGTGAGGTGAAAAACGAATCCCGCCACCTCGCAATGCGCAGACCACACCACTGGCAACCAGAGTATCGTAAAGTTTCTGCTGATCGACCTGTTGTTTGTAAAAGGTAAAAATGCCCGCGTGTTGATGGCTTTGTGTGGGGCTGAGAATTGTAATATCGTCCATGGCTGAGAAACGCTGAATTAAATGCTGCACCCGTTCCAGCACCCGGGTTTCAATCTGTTCCATACCCAGTTCCAGTAATAAACCAATACTGCTATGCAGGGCATGGATGGCCAGCATATTGGGGCTGCCACATTCAAAGCGGCGGGCGCTGCTGGCGGGCTGCCAGTTTTCCATGGCATCAAAGCGGCTGACATCTTCCACCATATGCCAGCCGAACTGTTTTAGCTGCAATTGGGGAATGCGTTCACGGCGGCAGTAAAACAGCGCCAGACCCTCCGGCCCCAGCATCCACTTATGGCCATCGGCCACCACAAAATCTGCCTGCATGGCTTCCACATCAAACTGCAATGCGCCGATCTGCTGAATGGCATCCACGCAGAAAAGAATATTGTGCTCCCGGCAGGCGCGGCCCAGTTTGACTAAATCCAGCCGGCGGCCACTGGCATATTGCACGGCGCTAATGCTCAATAGCCTTGTGTGCTCATCTATTTGCTCGATTAAAGCCTGTTCGGGATTATCGCCGCTAATATCCACCTGTACCAGCTCTACCCCCTGATCGGCCAGCGAGTCCCACACAATAAAATTGGATGGAAATTCTTCATGGCTAATAATAATTTTATCCCCCGCCTGCCAGCTTAAACCATAGGCAATCACCGACAGGCCTTCGGAGGTATTTTTCAGCAGGGCAATTTCATCGCTGCTCTGGGCGTGAATCAATGCGGCCAGCCTGTCGCGCAGTTCCTCTTCGGTTTGCAGCCAGCGTTGATAATGGCGCGAACCCAGGCGGGTATTTTCATCGGCAAAGTGTTTTACCGTTTCGGCGGTTTTAACCGGCCAGGGAGAAACCGCGGCATGGTTAACATAAATCAGTGAATCATCAAGAATAAAGTGTGGAGAGGGCTGATCCGTATTAGAATGTTGAGACATAAAGGAGCTCTTGATGGCTGTTGAAATTGAACGCAAATTTCTGGTTAAAAATGATGCCTGGTGGGCTAAGGTCGATCATAGTACACGAATCCGTCAGGGCTATCTTGCCCCTGTGGGCACCTCTTCAGTTCGCGTCAGAATTGAAGGGGAAAAAGCCAATATCAATATTAAAAGTGCCAGCTTAAGTATTAGCCGGCTGGAATATGAGTATCCCATTCCCCTGCAGGATGCTCAGGAGATGCTGGATAAACTGTGCCCTGAACCACAAATTGATAAAATTCGTCACCGGGTAAAATATGGGGATCACCTGTGGGAAATTGATGAGTTTTTTGGTGATAACGCGGGCCTGCTGGTGGCGGAAATCGAGCTGTCACGGGAAGATGAATTATTTGAAATTCCTGACTGGTTAGGCATAGAAGTTTCTAATGATCCCCGTTACTACAATGTCAACCTGATCAGCCACCCGTACAAAAACTGGTAAGCCTGCTATGATTCGCATCCTTATTAAAATGACAAAATAAAATTTTGAGGCACATCTTATGGCTAAAGATATTCGTGTCATGCTGGTAGATGACCATGACCTGATTCGATATGGATTACGCCGTTTACTGGAAGATCAAAGTGGTATCGTGGTGGTTGATGAGGCCAGTAGTGGTGAAGACGCACTGGAGCAGGTGCGTGATTCAAAACCCGAAGTGGTGTTAATGGATATTAATATGCCGGGCATCGGCGGCTTTGAAGCTACCACCCGTATGCATCAGTCACATCCTGAGATTAAAATTATTGTGCTGACGGTTCATTCCGAAGGCCCCTTGCCCAGACGTTTACTGGAAGCCGGTGCGGTCGGTTATTTAACCAAGGGCTGCCCGGTGGAAGAAATGGTGGAAGCCATACAGAAAGTGCATAGCGGGCAGAAATATATCGCCCCCAGCATTGCCCAGCAGCTGGCCCTTTCCATGTTGCCGGGCAGTGAGTCCCTGCTGGATCTTTTATCCCAGCGGGAGCTACAGGTACTGATTATGATTTCCCGGGGCATGCGCACCAATAAAATATCCGAGAAGCTGCACTTAAGCCCGAAAACCGTCAGCACCTATCGCAAGCGTCTGCACGATAAACTCAATGTATCCAATGATGTTGAAATGATGCACATGGCCATTAAACATGGTTTACTGGAAGATGTGGATCAAGAATAATCAATAAGTTATAAGATATAGTTAAAGCTAGAAATAGAATTAAGGGC
>JALTRC010000420.1 GCA_026998145.1 Gammaproteobacteria bacterium | reverse complement strand
TGACCATGGCCATGGGGGCTATGGCGCTTTCCAAACACAAGGCAATCGTTACCCGTCTGGAATCCATTGAAGAAATGGCCAGCATGGATGTGCTCTGCTCGGATAAAACCGGCACCCTTACTCAAAATCGCTTAACCCTCGGGGAGATTGAATTATTTCAGGCGGATAATCAGCAGCAGGTATTACTGGCTGCGGCCCTGGCATCAAAGGAAGAAGATAAGGACGCCATAGATGAAGCGGTCATCGAAGGTTTAAGCGATAAAACCCAGCTGCAAAATTTTAGGCAGATTCAATTTATCCCCTTTGATCCAGTGCATAAACGTACCGAATCCACTTTACAGTCAACAGATGGAAAACAGTTTCAAACCACCAAAGGTGCACCCCAGGTGATTATGGAAATGTGCCATTTATCCAGCGATGATCAGCAGCGGGCTCAACAGGTAGTCGATGATTTTGCCCAGCAGGGTTACCGTGCTTTAGGTGTTGCGCGAAAGGATGAAGACAGCTGGATATTTCTGGGTATTTTATCTCTGTTTGACCCACCACGAGAAGATTCTGCCGAAACCATTTCGCAGGCACGTGCCTATGGAGTGAGCATGAAAATGGTAACCGGTGATAACCTTTCCATTGCAAAACAGATAGCTGCCAAACTGGGACTGGGTAGCAATATTCTAAAAGCAGATGCATTGCCGGTGGACGGGGATCATAAAAATCATATCAGCAGTATTGAAGCAGTAGAAAAAGCCGATGGTTTTGCTGAAGTTTTTCCTGAGCATAAATTTAACATTGTTAAAATTCTGCAACACCGTAATCACATTACCGGCATGACCGGCGATGGGGTTAATGATGCCCCTGCCCTCAAGCAGGCGGATGTGGGAATAGCCGTAAGTGGTGCGACAGATGCGGCCCGTGCGGCGGCCGATCTGGTACTTACGGCTCCTGGCCTTTCCGTTATTATCAATGCCATCGAAGAAGCCCGGCGCATTTTCGAGCGCATGAATGCCTATGCCATCTACCGTATTAGCGAAACCATTCGCATTATGTTTTTTGTGGTACTGGCGATGGTGTTTTTTGATTTTTATCCCATCACTGCAATTATGATTATTCTGCTGGCCTTCTTTAATGATGTGCCCATTATGACCATTGCCTATGACCACACGGGACTGGAAAAAAATCCAGTGCGCTGGAATATGCAGCAGGTTATTACCGTGGCGACAGCCATGGGTATAGTCGGCGTGGTAGGCAGTTTTGGTATGCTGTTAATTGCCATGGACTGGTTGCATCTAGATGTGACTCAAATACAAACCTATGTATTTTTAAAAATGGCGGTGGCCGGACATCTGGTGTTGTTTGTTGCAAGAACCAAGGGGCACTTCTGGGAGCGTCCCTGGCCGGCACCGATTATGATATGGTCAGCGGTAATTACCAAACTGGCCGCTACCCTGCTGGCGGCTTATGGTTTTGGTTTAATCACCCCGATTACCTGGCCTGAAATTGCGCTAATCTGGGCTTATTCCATATTCTCATCCATAATAACCGATCAGGTTAAAGTGATGGTGTACCGCCGCATGTCACGGGAGTCACCCCGTCATCGCCGCTTTATTAAAAAATTACAAAGTCCACTGCACGGACCTGAATGTAAAAAATAAAAACTTTCAACCACGAGGAAAATACCATGCGAGATTATGACAATATGCCAAAAATAAACTGGGCCGACGATAAGGCTACATTGGCTAAAATCAAGGCACAAATCACTCACCAGGAACCGTTGATTATTCATTTACCGGTAGATTTTAATCTGAAAATCGATGGAGCTTCCTGCGGTTGCTCGGCAGAGTCCAGTATATTAACGGGCTGCCAGGCAGATAAAATATTTTCTGTATTGGCTGAACTGAATAATATGAGCAGCATGAATGAAATTGGCCAGTTGGCTCATGATAAGGGACAGGTGGTGGATGTGAATCTGACGAATTTTGATTTGATTGTTTATGATTGATGTTTTTTTACTGCATGTTTTCTGTGAAGGTCATTATGTATATAAAAAAAGCTATTAACCACAGAGGTCACAGAGGTACGCAGAGAAAAGCATTTGTTTTGTCTTGTTACAATAAAACCTCTGTGGCCTCCGTGTCCTCTGTGGTTAAATCTTTTAAAACCAATCGTCATTCCCGCGCAGGCGGGAATCCAGTTAACTCATTTACATAACTGTTTTAAAAGCGATTCACCACAGAGGTCACAGGGGACACAGAGAAAAGCTTTAGCCCTGTATTGTTACAATAAAAACCTCTGTGACCTCCGTGTCCTCTGTGGTTAAATCTTTTAAACCAACTGTCATCCCCGCGCAGGCGGGAATCCAGTTAGCTAATTTATATAACCATTTATAAGCAACTCACCACAGAGGTCACAGGGGACACAGAGAAAAGATCAGTCCTGTATTGCTACAATAAAAAACTCTGTGACCTCCGTGTCCTCTGTGGTTAAATCTTTTAAACCAATCGTCATTCACGCGCCGGCAGGAATCCAGTTAGCTAATTTATATAACCGTTTAAAAACAACTCACCACAGAGGTCACAGGGGACACAGAGAAAAGATCAGTCCTGTATTGCTACAATAAAAAACTCTGTGACCTCCGTGTCCTCTGTGGTTAAATCTTTTAAACCAATCGTCATTCCCGCGAAGGCGGGAATCTAGTTAGTTAATTTATATAACCGTTTTAAAAGCAATTCACCACAGAGGTCACAGGGGAACACAGAGAAAAGCCTTAGTTCTGATTGTTACAATAAAATCCTCCGTGTCCTCTGTGGTAAAAATCTTTTAAAAATTTATTCACCCCGCACAACAGGACAGTTCCTTAACATCTTTATTAAATGTCTGAGCACAAAGTTTTAAGCCTTCCACCATGGTCAGATAAGGAAACAACTGATTAGCCAGATCTTCAACTGTCATGCGATTGTGTATAGCCAGTGCAGCGCTCTGAATAATTTCACCTGCTTCATGGGCCAGAATCTGTACACCGATTAATTGCCTGTTTTGCGCATTGACAATCATCTTAATAAAGCCATCGGTTTCAAAATTAGCCAGCGCCCTGGGAACATTTTCCATTTCCAGCACACGACTTTCCACTTTAATGCCCTGCTCTATTGCCTGTGCCTCAGTTAAGCCAACGGTAGCTACCTGTGGGTCGGTAAAAATTACCGCCGGCATGGTAGATAAATCCAGTTCTGCGTCACCACCAGTCATATTAATACCCGCACGGCTACCGGCTGCTGCGGCCACATAAACAAATTGCGGCATATTACTGCAATCACCTGCTGCATAAATATGTTCTGCACTGGTTTGCATTTTACTGTTTACCCTGATGGAACCGTTATCCAGAGTCTCCACTTCAGCCGCAGAAAGGTTTAATGCCCGGGTATTGGCATGACGTCCGGTGCTGATTAATAAGCGATCCCCAATCACTGTGCCGTTATTGGTTTGCAGTGTAAATATATTGCCGTCATGTGCCA
>JALTRC010000419.1 GCA_026998145.1 Gammaproteobacteria bacterium | reverse complement strand
GCCAGCGGATGGTTGCCGTCAATGGTTAATTTGCCGTTTTCTATTTTAGTTACCGTGAACTCCTTGGTTTCACCTGCATCATTGGCCATTTCAACCTTGGTGCCTATCTGGCGAAACTGGGGCGGTACATTGTCAATATCATCTTCAAATGTCAGGCTGGCATCATATTCCCCAAAGCCTTCAGATGGAGGTACTTCAACCGTAATAGTATCGCCGCTGCGGCAGCCCTCCATAGCCTGCTCAACCCGTTCAATCAGGCCGATGTCGCTGGCCCCATGAACATAATTCACCGGCAGGTCAACCTGCTCAACGATATTGCCGTCTTCATCGGCAATGCTGTAGGTAAACTGAACGACTTTATTACGGGTAACGCGTTGATCTGACATAGTAGCTCTACACTAGGATAATAAGGCCGCAGATTATACCTGAGATGTTTGTAAACACCACATTCAGCTGGGGTTTATTGCCGGCAAAGGGATTGTGTATAATAAGCGCCTAATATTTCAAGAGGTATTCCGATGGAAGAATCAGCATGCAGTAAAGCCGAACCGTTTGCCCTGCAGGTACTGGGTGACAGTATGCAGCCGGAGTTTATGAACGAAGTGGTGATTGTTGTTGATCCGGAGGGTGTGGTGCGGGATGGCTGTTATGTGGTGGCCTGGCACAATGATGAATATATTTTCCGCCAGTATCGCTTCCATGATGGCAAACATTATCTGGTGCCCCTTAATGATTTATACCCCACTGAGGAATTTGCCGGGCCGGAGAATATTAAAGGCGTGGTTATCCAGCAGGCGGGCCGCCGCCGTAAAGACCGTAAATTCTATTAAATCCAGGTGTCTGATTCCGATCACCACTGGATGCGCCACGCTCTGACGCTGGCTGAAAAAGCCCGTCAGCAGGATGAGGTGCCAGTGGGGGCCTTAATTGTTCAGGATAATCGCATTATTGGCGAAGGCTGGAATCAGCCCATTCAATCCCACGACCCCAGCGCCCATGCAGAAATGCAGGCGATTCGCGCCGCCGGCTGGGCTTTGCAAAATTACCGGCTGATCAATACCACCTTATATATCACCCTGGAACCCTGTGCTATGTGCACAGGGGCGATTATCCATGCCCGCATCGGGCGTATCGTGTTTGGCGCCTATGATGAAAAAACCGGCGCTGCCGGCTCGGCTTTTGACCTGCTGCAATCGGAAAAACATAACCACCGGGTCGAGGTTTGCGGTGGTGTACTGGAAGATGATTGCCGGAACCTGTTACAGGATTTTTTTCGATATAAGCGTCAGCTGCATAAAAATAAAAAATAGCATGGGTGGCGATGCCAGACTTAGCCACTCTCCTTCACCGGAAGGTGCTTTCTCAGCCGCCTGATCTCATATAAAGGCCAACACTGGCACCCATCCTGCAATTACCTTCGTATGAATATTTTTTGTCAAAAAAACGACAGGTAAACCTATGACACAGGATATGGTGATGGATCTGGCAGGGCAGACCCTGTGGATGACGGTGCTGATTGCCGGACCGCTGCTATTGTCGGCACTGGCCATCGGTTTGCTGGTGGGGATGTTTCAGGCCGCCACCCAGATCAATGAGATGACCTTAAGTTTTATTCCCAAACTGGGCATTCTGGTGGTGGCGCTGGTGATCTTTGGTCCCTGGATGCTGAGCAATCTGGTGGACTTTACCCGCCGCCTGATTATGAATATTCCCAATGTGATTGGCTGATGCTGTGGCTAACGACTGAGCAGATCGGTGGCTGGATGGGGGCTTTTTTCTGGCCTTTTGTGCGCATCAGCGCCATGCTGATGGCAGCGCCGATTTTTGGCTCTCAGTTTTTATCCGTGCGCATTCGTATTTTGCTGGCTTTCGCCCTGAGTCTGGTGGTCGCCCCCATGCTGCCGCCAGCGCCACAGGTGGATGGCATTTCCCTGAAAATGCTCAATATTATTGCTCAGCAGGTTCTCATTGGTGTGGCCATCGGCTTTGCCATACAGACGGTTTTTCAGGCGCTGGTGATTGCCGGTGAAACCATAGCCAACAGTATGGGTCTGGGCTTTGCCCGTATGATGGATCCGGCTAACGGGGTGCAGGTGCCGGTGGTTTCCCAGTTTCTGATTATTTTCGCTACCCTGCTGTTTGTGGTGCTCAATGGCCATCTGATGCTGATTCATCTGGTGGTACAAAGTTTTGACATGATTCCGGTGGGTGAGCTGGGGCTGTCTGTTACCAGCTTTAAAAAGATGGCGGCTATCGGCAGCATGATGTATGCGGGCGGCCTGATGGTGGCCATCCCTGCGGTAACGGCCCTGCTGGTAGTGAATATGGCAATGGGTGTGATTACCCGCGCCGCGCCCCAGCTCAATATCTTTGCCGTGGGCTTCCCGCTGATGATTCTATTGGGCTTTATATTTCTGGCCGCTTCTGCACCAGTGATGTTCAGCCACTTTTCCCAGATGCTAATGGATGGCTTTGCCAACCTGCGCGAAATATTGCAGGTGAAATAGGAGGGCGCTATGGCAGAGTCGGAAACCGGTCAGGAAAGAACCGAAGAACCCACCCAGAAAAAACTCGACGAGGCCAAAAAGAAAGGCCAGATAGCCCGTTCCCGGGATTTGAATACCATGGCCATAATGGCGCTGGCGGCGGTCAGCTTTATTATGCTGGGCCGTGGCATGGTGAGTGATCTGGTGAATATATTACGCAGCCACTTACAACCTGCCCGTGCCGATATTTTTGATGTGGGCAGCGTGGTGCGATTTTTCTATTCCGCCATTTTTGATGCCCTGTGGCTGATGACGCCTTTTTTGCTGATTATGCTGGTGGCTGTACTCATGACTCCCATTTTAATGGGTGGTTGGTCATTTAGTACCGAAGCCATTCAGCCCAAGCTAAGCAAGCTCAATCCCATCAAGGGCTTTGCCAAAATGTTTTCCCTGAAATCGCTGGTGGAAATGATCAAAACCCTGGCCAAGTTCGGCCTGGTAACAGCCATTGCCGTGGTGGTGGTATGGTCCCAGTTTAATGATTTTGTGCATCTGGGTGCCGAGCATATCAATATGGCCCTGGCCCATGCGGGAGCGCTGTTTACCTACGGTTTTCTGCTGATGACAGTGGCGCTGATTATTATTGCCAGCATCGATGTGCCTTTCCAGTTATGGCAGCACAAAAAGCAGCTGAAAATGACCTTGCAGGAAGTCAAGGATGAAATGAAGGACACGGAAGGTAAGCCGGAAGTGAAAAGCCGGGTACGCCAGTTGCAACGGGAAATGGCCCAGGCCCGCATGATGGATGCGGTACCGGATGCGGATGTGGTGATTACCAACCCCACCCACTTTGCGGTGGCACTGAAATATGACCAGAACAATATGAAAGCACCCCAGGTTCTAGCCAAGGGGGCGGATTTAATGGCCGCCAATATTCGCCGGGTGGCACTGGCCAATGATGTTTTACTGGTGGAAACACCACCTTTGGCACGGGCCTTGTATTACACAACAGAAATAGGTG
>JALTRC010000418.1 GCA_026998145.1 Gammaproteobacteria bacterium | reverse complement strand
ATACGGATCTGGGTTTTGGATCGAAGTCTGAAACCTATATGTGGGCAGCTTTTGACCATCCCATTCCTTTATTACCTAATATCCGCCTGGAAAAAACTTCTCTGTCCCAGTCAGGTTCAATGGGTGGCGCTGCTAGCTTTAATGGCGCTCCGGTAACAGGCTCGTCAGGCATTACCCTTGATAGCACAGACGCTATATTGTATTACCGCCTGCTGGATAACTGGGTGAATGTGGATTTGGGTCTTAATATGCGTAAGATTGATGGGGACTTTACGGTTGGCTCTCAGTCTGTTGCGATTTCAGAATCCATCCCTATGCTGTATGTCGCCGCTCAGTTTGATTTGCCATTCAGTGGTTTTTCTATCGGTGCTGACATTAATACAGTGAGCTATAGCGGTAATAAATATAACGATATCCGCCTGCGCGCCCTGTATGAAATGGGTATGGTCGGCTTTGAAATCGGCACTCGCACCACAACCGTGGTACTGGATGATGTGGACGGTATTAATGCTGACCTGTCATTCAGTGGCCTGATGTTGGGTGCCTTCCTGCATTTCTAAGCCTGCCTGATTCATTCGGCTATAAAGCCCGCCCTGAAGTCTCAGGGCGGGCTTTTTTATGCTGCTTGAGTTAATATGCCGCGCCATGCAAACCGCCGACTTTGATTATCACCTGCCTGAAGAACTGATTGCCCAGTATCCTCTGGATGAGCGTACCGCCAGCCGCCTGCTTCATGTGAGCAAGGAGGGCTTTATGGATCGCCAGTTTAGTGATCTGCTGGATCTGATTCAGCCGGAGGATCTGCTGGTATTTAATAATACCCGGGTGATACCGGCGCGTCTGCATGGCTTTAAGACAAGTGGCGGCAAGCTGGAAGTGTTGATTGAGCGGGTGCTGGATGAGCACCGTGTGCTGGCCCATGTGCGCGCCAGCAAATCCCCTAAAGCCGGTAGTCATCTGAAACTGGAATCGGTCATTGATGTGGAAATGCTGGGGCGGCAGGGTGAGCTGTTTGAACTGCGCTTTGACCCCTCCCGCCCGGTGCTGGACTGGTTGCAGGATTACGGCCATATGCCATTGCCCCCCTATATCGAGCGGGATGACGAGCAGGCCGACCAGCAGCGTTACCAGACCGTCTATGCCCGGCATCCGGGGGCCGTGGCCGCGCCAACAGCTGGCCTGCATTTTGATGAGGCATTGCTGGCAAAGCTGGAAAACAGGGGAGTGGAGTTTGCCCATGTCACCCTGCATGTGGGCGCAGGCACTTTCCAGCCGGTGCGGGTGGATAATATCCAGGATCACCACATGCATAAGGAAATGATTGATGTGTCGGCGCAGGTGGTGGAGCAGGTAACGGCGGCTCGTGAACGGGGCGGGCGGGTGATTGCCGTGGGCACCACTGCGGTGCGCAGTCTGGAGTCGGCAGCGGCCAGCGGCCAGCTTCAGCCCATGCAGGGGGATACGGATATTTTTATCTATCCCGGTTATGCATTTAAGGTAGTGGATGCCCTGATAACAAACTTTCATCTGCCCCAGTCCACCTTGCTGATGCTGGTATCGGCACTGGCCGGCCATCAGCATATGATGCAGGCCTATGCCCATGCGGTTAAGCAGCAGTACCGCTTTTTCAGTTATGGTGATGCCATGTTTATTGATGTTTAGGGCGCTTAGCCAGCTTCAAATACAATAGATAACTTACAAATTTAACTTTAACTATATTCCCTATGTCATTGATGCAATTCGAATTAATCAAAGGTAATACCGGCCCACGACGGGGCCGCCTGAACTTTCCCCGGGGCACCATTGAAACCCCGGCCTTTATGCCTGTGGGCACCTACGGCACAGTCAAGGCGATGACGCCAGAGGAGCTAAAAGAAATGGGCGCTGAGATTATCCTCGGCAATACCTTCCATTTAATGCTGCGGCCGGGCACGGATATTATAAAACTGCATGGGGATCTCCATGACTTTATGCACTGGGACAAACCCATCCTCACCGACTCCGGCGGCTTTCAGGTATTCAGCCTGGCCAGGCTGCGCAAGATTACCGAGGAAGGGGTGAGTTTTAACTCGCCGGTGGATGGCCGCAAAATCATGCTCACCCCGGAGCTGTCCATGCAGGTGCAAAAGGATTTAGGCTCGGATGTTGTGATGATTTTTGATGAATGCACCCCCTATCCGGCAACCGAGAAGCAGGCCAAAGACTCCATGGAGCTGTCCCTGCGCTGGGCTGAGCGCAGTAAAAAGGCCCATGAGGGTAATCCATCGGCCCTGTTTGCCATAGTGCAGGGGGGCATGTATGACCATCTGCGCCAGCAGTCTGCCCAGGCCTTAAGGGATATTGGTTTTGATGGCTATGCCATTGGTGGCCTGTCGGTGGGGGAGCCACTGGAAGAACGCAATCAGGTGCTGGATGTCACCACGCCCCAGCTGCCACAGGACAAGCCCCGTTATTTAATGGGGGTGGGCACACCGGAGGATATTATCGAGTCGGTGCGCCGGGGGGTGGATATGTTCGACTGTGTGATTCCCACCCGCCATGCACGCACCGGCTTTCTGTATTCATCTACCGGCATTATTAAAATCCGCAATGCCCAATACAAGGAAGATATTCGCCCCATTGATGAAACCTGTGGCTGTTATACCTGTCGCAACTACAGCCGGGCCTATTTACGGCATCTGGACAAGTGCAAGGAAATTCTGGGGGCAAGATTAAATACCATCCATAACCTGCATTATTACCAGCAGTTAATGAGAGAAATCCGCGCAGCCATTGAAGAAGACCGCTTCGATGATTATGTAAAAGATTTCTACGCCAGGCGTGCTGTGGCATAATAGCGCCCACTTTTTGCCATTTGGCACTTTGGAATCACGCATTTATTTGGAGCCAACTGTGGCTCCTTTACATTTTACGGGGTAAACACATGAGCTTTTTTATATCTGACGCACTGGCCGAAGCGGCACCGGCGGCTGGCGCCGCACAGGGTGATCCCATCACGGCCCTGTTATTTCCCATTGGTCTGGTGGTACTGTTTTATTTCTTTTTAATTCGCCCCCAGAGCAAACGAGCCAAAGAGCATAAAGCCATGACTGAAGGCTTGAGCAAGGGTGATGAGGTGGTAACTCAGGGCGGTATTTTAGGCAAAATTGTAAAAATTGAAGAGAATTTTGTCAGCCTGGAAATTGCTCAGGATATTATTATTAATGTACAGCGCCAGTCTATTGGTGCACTGATGCCCAAGGGCACCATTAAAGAACTCAAATAAAATTACAAACGGGCTAAACAATGATTAACCACTATCCCCTGTGGAAATACCTGCTACTTATTGTGGTACTGGTTTTCAGCAGTATTTATGCGCTGCCGAATATTTACGGCGAAGATCCTTCCGTAATGGTGGCTTTACGCAACGACTCTGTACCGGCTTCCATTCAGGACATCATCAAATCCAGTTTAAAAAAAGCCGCACTGCCTTATAAAGCGGTCGAAATAAATAACGGTAAATTGCTGGTTCGATTTAATGATACGGAAACCCAGCTTAAGGCAGCCGATACCATTAAGAATATTCCCCTGATTAAAAAGAACCGCAACTATACGGTGGCCTTAAATCTGGCACCAGCAACGCCAAAGTGGTTACAGGAAATGGGGGCTTCTCCCATGTATCTGGGTCTGGATTTACGGGGTGGTGTACATTTTTTGATGGAAGTGGATATGGACTCGGCCATCAAGCGAATGGAAAATGCCTATGTGTCGGATATGCGTAGCTTTCTGCGGGGTGAAAAGATTCGTTATCTGGGTATTACCCGTAAAGCTGGAAATATTGAGATTAAATTCCGTGATGCAGCGGCAATGGAAAAAGGTCGTTCAGCCTTAAAACGTGAATTTAAGGATCTTGAATTTACAACGGATGAAGACCAGCTCAAGGTTATTGGCAAATTAACGGAAAAAGCCATTCGTAATGAAAAACGCATTGCTATTCAGCAAAACGTTATCACCCTGCGTAATCGTGTCAATGAGCTGGGTGTTGCCGAGCCGGTTATTCAGCAGCAGGGGGATTCCCGCATTGTGGTACAACTGCCTGGTGTGCAGGACACCGCTCGCGCCAAAGAAATTTTAGGGGCGACGGCAACACTGGAATTCCGTCTGGTAGAAGGCACTTATCGTGAATGGCAGGATGCGGAACAAACCGGCCGGGTTCCCTTAAATGCCAAGTTGTACCATGAGCGTAATGGGGATCCGGTTTTACTGAAGCGCCGCGTGATTGTTACCGGTGACCAGATTAATGATGCCTCTTCCACCATTGATTCCCGTTCCGGCAGCCCGGCGGTAAGTGTGCGTCTGGATGGCAAGGGCGCCAAGAAAATGGGTGAAACCACCCGTGAGAATCTGAAAAAACCCATGGCGGTTGTGTTCATTGAGAACAAGGTTGAAACCAAAATAGTGGATGGCAAGAAAGTCAAAGTGCGTAGCCGCACCGAAGAGGTGATTAATATTGCCACTATTCAGGGTGTATTCAGCAAAAACTTCCAGATCACCGGACTGCAATCAGGTGAAGCCCATGATCTGGCCCTGCTGCTCCGTGCCGGTGCCCTGCGTGCGCCGGTTGAGATTGTAGAAGAGCGCACCGTTGGCCCAAGCCTGGGTAAGGATAATATCAAAAAAGGTTTCCAGTCAGTGGTCATCGGTTTTGTTGTGGTGCTGATTTTTATGCTGGCTTATTACAAGGTGTTCGGCCTGTTTGCCAATATTGCACTGACCGCCAACCTGATTATTATTTTCGCCGTGCTTTCATTATTACAGGCCACCTTAACCCTGCCGGGTATTGCCGGTATTGTATTAACCGTGGGTATGGCAGTGGATGCCAATGTGCTGATATTTGAACGTATCCGTGAAGAACTGCGTAATGGCAACTCGCCTCAGGCCAGTATCCATGCGGGTTTCGAAAAAGCCTTTAGCACCATTGCCGATGCCAATGTCACCACGCTGATTGCCGCCATTGTGCTGTTCAGTCTGGGTACCGGCCCCATCAAAGGTTTTGCTATTACCCTGTCCATTGGTATTTTAACCTCCATGTTTACAGCCATTATGGGCACACGTGCGCTGGTTAATTTAACCTATGGCGGCCGCAATATTTCCAAAGTTTCAATATAGGAAACAGGATATGAAAAAGTTAATGTTTGATTTTATGGGTAAGCGCAAAATAGCGCTGGGCTTTTCAACCCTGTTGATTCTTATGTCTGTTATTAGTCTGTCTATTAAAGGGCTGAACTATGGCATTGATTTTACCGGCGGTTATTTAATCGAAGCCAGCTATCAGCAGCCAGTTGAATTAGAGTCCCTGCGAGAAGCCTTACAGGCCAGTGACTTTAAAGATGCGCAAATACAGCACTTTGGCAGTACCAGAGATGTGCTGGTGCGTCTGGCACCGCGGGGCGGTTTAAATCGTGCGGATTTAAGCACCCAGGTAATGGCCGTATTACAGACAGCCAGTGATAAAAAAGTGGATATTCGCCGGGTGGAGTTTGTTGGTCCGCAGGTGGGTGAGGAGCTTAGAGAGCAGGGCGGCATGGCCATGCTGGTGGCACTGTTTGGTATCCTGATTTATGTCAGTCTGCGCTTCCAGCTGAAATCAGCGGTAGGTGCTATTCTGGCGTTGGTACATGATGTGGTGATTACCATTGGTGTATTTTCCATTACCCAGATTGAATTTGATCTTACAGTGCTGGCGGCCATACTGGCGGTAATTGGTTATTCATTGAACGATACAGTGGTGGTACTGGATCGTATTCGTGAAACCTTCCGTGCCATGCGCAAAGGCAGTGCTGAAAGCATTTTGAATCAGTCCATTAATGAAACCCTGTCACGTACCATTGTGACTTCATTAACCACCATGCTGGTATTGATTGCGCTGTTTTATTTTGGCGGCGAGATTATCCACGGCTTTGCCTTTGCTTTGATCGTAGGTGTTGTGATTGGTACCTACTCATCTATTTACGTGGCCAGTAGTACGTTGATGTTAATGAATGTCACCAAGCAAGACTTCCTGGAATCAGCCAAAGAGGAAGAAGTGGTTGATGATACGCCCTGATCAATAATAACAGGCCCCGGTGTTTTAAATACCGGGGCCTGTTTATTTTGCTCAAACATTAATTCGGCTATATCAAATGAAAAAGAATCCATTCAAAATGCCCGGCCTTTATCTTTTAATAATATTTCTGTGCTCACTGGCATCTGTTGTTCAGGCAAAACCGGGTGCCTTTGTGCAGGCCTTTCAAATGCCTGCCTGGATTCAACGGGATGCAATGAAAACGCCGCTTAAGCCGGGGATGGAAATTAACTCCGCTGATATTATCATCACCGGTAAAAATGCCCGTGTGTTGATTAATCTGGATGATGGTGGCAGCCAGATTAAAATTGGCGAGAATGCCAGTATCTATTTTGATCGGCTACAGCCGGCCGAAGAAGCTGAGGGTTTTTTTGAAGGTTTTATTCGTGTTAAATCCGGTGCATTGCGTTATACCACCACAGCATCGGCCCAGCCTTATTTACGAAATCTTAAAATAAACACCGCTTTCATCAGCGTGGATATTAAAGGCACTGATGTATGGATGCGTTCTGCGCCGAAGGAAGATAATCTGGTGTTAATCGAAGGCTCGGTGCAGGCTAATCGGGAAGGTGAGCCGCCGTTTGAAATGACCCAGCCTCTGTCATGGTATCGGGTGCCTGAAAATAAACCGGCGCAGCTACTGCCACAGATTCCTCAGGATAAGCTGGCTCGCTGGGCTGCAGAAACAGAATTATTGCCAGGTGGCGGTGTTGTGAGTCGTGATGGTCACTGGCTGGTTAATTTGATTGCATTGCGAGATAAAAAAGTGCTTTTGAAAATGCGTTTGAAACTGGCCCATCAGGGCATTATGACAAGCGTCAATGGGCTTCGCCTGCAAGGAAAACAATGGTATCGCCTGGGCGTAAAAGGCTTTGCAACCAGGGCGGATGCGGAGATTTTTGCTCAGGGTATCGAAGGGCGATATGGCCTGCCTCGGCCATGGATTAGCCGCTTCTAGCAGGCAAGGTCACAGAATAGCCAGTCGTAAACATGAGTCGGGCTGCTTTAGTCAGTGGTTCGGCTATCTTTGAATCCACATGCGATCAACCGATCAGGTTTCCTCCGCCATGTACAGGCTCATGCCATTGCGAAGATTCGCAACGCAGAAACCGCGCATTTTAAGCGTGAAATGTGAGTTCATGAATTGATCAGAACTTCCTTCCTAAACCATAAGGCATGATGATGAATTTACTGAAGCGGTTTGATCGCTGGAAAAAACAGCATTTTCTACGCGATAAACGTATCCCCGAAAAACTCTGGAAAAAAGTTGAGCAGGATGCATTATTGCATTATCAGCTGGATCACCATGAGCTGCTACGCCTACGGGAACTGGCCAGCCTGTTTTTACATAAAAAAGTCTTTGTGGGTGCCCATGATCTACAACTGGATGATTATCAAAAAACGGTCATTGCTGCTGTTGCCTGTGTACTTATTCTGAATCTTGATATTGATTACTACGACGGCTGGCTGGAAGTCATTGTTTATGAAGGTGCATTTGTTGTGCATCGTCAGGTACAGGATGAAGCGGGTGTTGTACATGAGCAGGATGCAGTGCTGGATGGTGAAGCCTGGGGGCAGGGGCCGGTTATACTGGCCTGGGATGATGCCAGGCCGGGTAAGCATCCCCACGGCCATGGAAAAGGCTCCAATGTTATTGTCCATGAGTTTGCCCATAAGCTGGATATGCTAAATGGTGTTGCCAATGGTATGCCGCCCCTGCATCCGAATATGTCGCCCCGGGTCTGGACGAAAGTGCTAACAGCTGTGTATCAGAATCTTGAAACGCAGCTGGCGCATCATCATAAAACCCATATTGATCCTTATGCCGCTGAAAATCCGGCGGAGTTTTTTGCCGTGGTCAGTGAGGCCTTTTTTGAATGGCCGGCGCGCCTGCATCATTACTATCCGGATTTGTATGAACAGCTGAAATTATTCTATCGGCAGGATACTTTAAAACGGCAAACAGCTCGCCCATATCCCCATTAATGGTCTGTATTGATGTGCGTCAATTTAAAATCTGTCGCATGTTCTATGCTTAAAAGATAAGTTAATTTGAGGAACGATAAATGGCCAATGATGTGAATTTTACCTTACCTAAAATATCGGCTGACAGGAAAGATCAGAGTCTGGCGAAATCCAAAACCATCAATGGTATTGGCAAACGAAAAATTTTTCCCGATGCTAATTATCCTTATGATTCAAAAATGAAACGGGATGAATATGAAAGCCTGAAAAAGGATTTGCAGATCGAATTATTAAAAATGCAAAACTGGGTTAAGGATACCGGGCAGAAAATCCTGATTTTATTTGAGGGTCGTGATGCGGCCGGTAAGGGGGGTACCATCAAGCGCATGATGGAACACATGAACCCCCGTGGCGCCAGAGTGGTGGCACTGGAAAAGCCCAGCGAGTTTGAACAGGGCCAGTGGTATTTTCAGCGTTATATTCAACACCTGCCCAGTGCCGGTGAAATCGTTATGCTGGATCGCTCCTGGTATAACCGTGCCGGTGTTGAACGGGTAATGGGCTTCTGTAAGCCGGGTGAGTATCTGGAATTTATGCGTCAGGCACCGGAGCTGGAACGAATGCTGGTTCGCAGTGGTATTCGGCTTTATAAATTATGGTTTTCAGTGAGTCGTAATGAACAGTTTCGCCGCTTTCAGGCACGTCAGCATGATCCTTTAAAGCAGTGGAAGCTAAGCCCTATTGATCTGGCCTCGCTGGATAAATGGGAGGATTATACCGAAGCCAAGGAAGCCATGTTCTTTTACACAGATACGGCGGATGCACCCTGGACAGTGGTAAAGTCAGATTGCAAAAAACGCGCCCGTATCAATGCCATGCAGCATTTATTAAGCACGCTGGATTACCCTAATAAAAATACAGATGTGGTAAAAGGGCCAGACCCTCTAATTGTGGGTTCAGCGGAAACCATTTATGAAAAAGGTGAGCATAATCTGGAAAAGGCGCCGATTATCAAAGATGTCATACCGGGAAAACGAAAAGTAAAACAAAAGCCTGAATCATCCGGAGGTAAATAGTCATGCATAAAACAGCCCATGCTCAGGATATTACCCGGCGGTTTCGTGAAATGGTGGAGGCAGCCGGCCATACACTGCCGGTGGAACATTATGATGAATTATCGCTACTGATTGAAGCGGGTATAGACACGGTACTGGTTGAGCGTCTGGAAAAGATAGCCGACGAGCTGCAAAAGATGTCCCGCAAGGTACGTAATGAAGCGGAGAATTTTGAATAAATAACCGCTTTATAAAACCGAGGGCAGGATCTTATAGGCTTCCGGGTCCTGCTCGACTTCCCGAATATTTTTATTCACCTGATAATTAAGCATATCGTAATAGCGGCGGATATTTTCCACGTATTTCACCGGCTCCCAGCCGCGGGCATATCCATAAGCGGTTTTTTTGTAATATTTCTTGCGCGCCAGCAGCGGCAAAACAGTTTTTAAATCCGCCCATGAGTTTGCATCCTTACCCAGCTGAGTGGCAATTTTCTGGGCATCTCTCACATGGTAATAGCCCACATTATAAGCGGCCAGTGCAAACCAGGTTTTATCCGGTTCGGGAATATCATCGGCAAAACGGTTTTTAATTTTTGTTAAATACTGGGC
>JALTRC010000417.1 GCA_026998145.1 Gammaproteobacteria bacterium | reverse complement strand
AGATAGAAAATCCAGCCGGCTCGCAAAAGCATCGGCAGCCAGAGCGGCGGCAGGCACTTCAATCATGGCGCCTACGGGCAGCTCGGGATTGAAACGGCATTTTCGCTGGCGCAATTCATCTTTTGCCCGCTCGATCAGTTGCATGGTTTGATTCAGTTCGGATACACAGGTGAGCATGGGAATCATCATGCAAACCGGGCCATAGGCCGCCACTCGCAAAATGGCTTTAAGCTGTTGTAAAAACTGTTCCGGTTCTTTTAAACAGCGGCGAATGGCGCGCAGGCCCATGGCCGGGTTGTGAGCCATGGGGCCGTGTTGTGTGCTGCTGTCCAGCTCCTTATCGGCCCCCAGATCAATCGTACGGATGGTTAAGGGGTGGCCTTTTAGCGCCCGCAGTGCGCGGCGATACACTTCAAACTGTTCTTCTTCATCGGGATAATAATTGCCTTCCATAAACAGCATTTCAGTACGGTACAGGCCTACACCTGTGTGATCATACTGGCGCAGAATTCTGACATCATTGGGGCGATCGATATTGCCGTGCAGATTAATCTTGATACCGTCCTGGGTGATTGACGGTTTGTTTTTCAGACTAATCAGATTTTTACGGCGCTGCTTTTCATCTTTTTGCAGGCTGCGAAAATGACGTTGGGCGCTGCGGTCAGGGGAACCCAGCACCATGCCCTGACTGCCATCAACAATGAGAATTTCATTGGCCTGAATTAACTGGCGGGCATTATGTACACCCACAATAGCCGGTATGCCAAGGTTACGAGCCAGTATGGCTGTGTGTGATAATGGCCCGCCGTATTCAGTAATAAAGCCGGAAATTTTCTGGTGTTGCATCAGCAGGGTATCGGCCGGTGTTAAATCATCGGCAACAATAATGCGGCCTTTCATATGGTCTTCGACTATATCCGGCTGCGGTTCTTCCGGTGCCGACATACATTGTTGAATACGGTGCACCACATGGAGAATATCGTCCTTGCGGGTTTTCAGATATGGGTCTTCCATTTCATCAAACACTTTAACCAGCCGGTCGCATTGTGCCTGCAAAGCCCATTCCGCATTGTGGTGTTGCTGTTTGATGTCCCTGATGGTTTCTTCGCATAAAATGGGGTCATCCAGCATCAGCAAATGGGTGTCGATAAACTGGGTGATGTCTTTAGGTACATCGGATGATATTTTCTGTTTTATATCCCTGAGTTGTTGCTGGGCTGTTTCCCGGGCCAGATGAAAGCGGGCGATTTCATGTTGCACATTTTTTTCGCCAATGACATATTCCGGCACTTCAGGTTGCTCACGGTACAATACATAGGCCTGGCCGATGGCAATGCCTTTGGATACGCCGATACCGTTTAACATGAAGCTCATTAATTATTCATCCTCATCAAATTTATTATTGATTAGTTCCAGTAATGCACTGCAACAATCTTCCGCATCCTTGCCGCAAATATGTAAGGTAATTTCACTGCCTTTGGCGGCGGCCAGCATCATCACACCCATAATGCTTTTGCCGTTAATTTTCTGGCCATTGCGTTCCACCTCAACCTCACTGGAAAATTGTGAGGCGGTATTTACAAAACGGGAAGCAGCACGGGCATGCAAACCCAGTTTGTTGATAATTTCTACAGTTTGTTTGATCCTGGTATTTTCACAATCACTTGCAGTCACAAAGCAGCACTCCATCATGGCCACCACTTACTGCTTTTAGCGCCATGTCATGTAAATTAAGTTGGGGATAATTTAATACTCGAATCAGCATGGGCAGGTTAATGCCGGCTACCATTTTTATGTTGTTATTATCCAGTAAGCGATGGGCAATATTGCTGGGTGTACCGCCATATAAATCGGTGAGGATGAGTACCCCATTGCCCTGTTGCAATGATTCAATAAATTGTTGCCCCTGTTGCTGCATTTGCTGCGTGTCAGAATCCAGCGGCACTTCCAGAATCTGTGTGCCGAGAGGGCAGGTGCCCAGCATTTTCTGTGCAGTATCCAGCAGACTTTGTGCTATGCCTTCATGGGTAACAAGTAATAATCCAACGCTCATAGTATTGGCCTGTTATTCCATTTCTCTGTGTCGGGTGGAGACATTTGGATATATATCGCGAAAATAATCACTGAGCCGTTGAGCCAGATAAACTGAACGATGCTGACCGCCGGTACAGCCGATGGATATGGTGAGATAAAAACGATTCTGGGCGGCAAATTTGGGTATCCAGGCCTCCAGAAAATCCCGTATATGGTTAAACATATTAATGACGTCTGGCTGGTCTTTTAAAAAGTTAATCACCCCTGTATCCAGCCCGGTGAGTGGGCGCAGATTAGGTTCCCAATGGGGGTTGGGTAAACAACGAACATCAAAAACAAAATCTGTATCTGTCGGCACACTGTGTTTAAAACCAAAGGATTGAAATAAAATCGATAGCTCACTTTCCGGGCGCATTAAAATGCGTTGTTTAATCAGGTCGCGCAGCTGGTGAACATTGGTGTGGGTGGTGTCGATACACAGATTGGCATCAATGGCGATAGGCGCTAACAGGTTGCGTTCTATATCGATAGCCTCTGCCAGGGGGATGCCTTTTTTGGCCAGCGGGTGCCGGCGGCGCGTATCACTGAAACGTTTAATGAGTGTATTAATTTCGGCCTGAAAGAAAATGATTTCAACTTCAATACCGGTTTTTTTTATTTCCTTAATAATCTCGGAAAAGCGTCGCAGGTCACTCACGCCGCTGCGGGCATCAATACCAACGGCAGCTTCACTGTATATTTGCATTTGATGCTGACTGATCTGCTGCGCAAATCCACTTAACAGACCCAGGGGTAAATTATCTACACAGTAATAACCTTCATCTTCAAGGGTGTGCAGGGCAACGGTTTTACCGGAACCTGACAGTCCGCTGATAATAATCAGTTTCATTTATTCATTTTCCTGTATGTGGTTGCTTTGACGGCGAATAAATTCTTCTGAAGGGTTATGGCCATTCTCAATCAGTATATGATTTCGCACAGCCGCTTCAACCATGACTGCCAGGTTGCGACCGGTTGCCACCGGTAAAATAACTTCGGTAATATCAACCCCGAGAATATTCTGGCTGCTGTGGTTGCCGTACAGGCGATCAATTTTTTTCTGCTCTTCGGCGTTAACAATTTTCAGTTGTACTATCAGCCGTAAAACCTTGGTTTGTTTGATAGCGTTTTCACCATACATGGCGCGGATATTGAGCAGCCCCAGACCGCGGACTTCCATAAAATCTTTTAAAATATCCGGGCAGGAGCCGGCAATAATACCCGGCCCTGCCTGGGTGAAAACCGTAGCGTCATCGGCGATTAAGCGGTGGCCGCGGGTGATGAGTTCCAGTGCCAGTTCGCTTTTGCCAATACTGCTTTCGCCGGTAATCAATACGCCGCAGCCCATGACTTCCATAAACACACCATGCATGGTGATTTTCTGGGCCAGTATGCTGGCCAGATAAAAGCGCACCGCATCAATCAGTTCGCTACTGGAAAGCTGGCTGGAGAGCAGGGGAATTTGCTGCTGGTTAGATAGTTGAAT
>JALTRC010000416.1 GCA_026998145.1 Gammaproteobacteria bacterium | reverse complement strand
CATGACCCTGATGCGGGCGCTGGATGAAAAAGACGATGAGCTGGTAGCTGCCTGCTGCTCTTATCTGGGTAGCCGCCATGCCGACTTAAAAGTCATTAAAACCCTGATGCACGGGGACAGTATTCAAATGGAGCTGGTATTTTAATCACAGGCTAAAACCCGTTAAAGACAATGGAACACTTTTTAGAAACCTGGGGAGAAGCCTTAATATTATTTTCCATTGTGAGTTTTGTTCTCACCCTGCTGATTGTGCCCGCCATTATTATTCACCTGCCGGCGGATTATTTTTCTACCCGGCACCGTCATGCCCTCCCGGTTCAACATCCCTTACTGAAATATCCTTTACTGTTTTTTAAAAACCTGCTGGGTGCGGTATTTGTGGTGATGGGTATTATTATGCTGTTCACTCCCGGTCAGGGATTAATTACGCTACTCACCGGTATGATGATTATGAACTATCCGGGCAAGTATCGGTTTGAACGCTGGCTGATTGTGCGCTTTGGTCTACTTAAAGCAATTAACTGGTATCGGGCGCGGCATCATAAAGCACCGCTGGAAAAACCAGCCTCCCCCTTTGAAAAAGGGGGAATGAGGGGGATTTAAGGTTTTAATCTTCCATGAAATTCAGTGTTTTAACTGGCACAATTTCAAATCTCCCCCGGCCCCTCTTTGCTAAAGAGGGGAGCTAACGGCAGAACAAACGCCGGTAATTATCTGAAGACTGACGGGCAATCTCATCCACTGACACCCCACGAACCTGCGCCAGACATTCCGCCACATGCCCCACCCAGCCCGGGTTATTCTTTTTACCCCGATGCGGCACAGGCGCAAGATAGGGGGAGTCGGTTTCAATCAAAAAACGATCTGCCGGTACCTGCTGTGCCACATCCCGCAGGTCCTGGGCATTTTTAAAGGTCACAATGCCGGAAAAGGAAATATAAAACCCCAGCTCCAGTGCCTGGGCTGCCATCTCCCAGCTTTCCGTAAAACAGTGGAGCACACCGCCGCATTCATTGGCTTTTTCATCCCGCAGTATTTCGATGGTATCGTCACGGGCATCACGGGTATGCACAATCAGCGGTTTGTTGAGTTGTCGCGCCACCTGAATATGCTCTCGAAAACTGGCCTGCTGCTGGTTCAGAGATTCTTTTGAATAGTAATAATCCAGGCCGGTTTCCCCAATGGCCAGTACGCGCTTATCACTGGCCAGCTGGATAAGCTGATCTTTTTTAGCCCGATGTTCTTTGGCATCCGATGGATGCACGCCCACGGAAAAATCCACCTGTGGATAATCTTCCGCCAGTGCGCGCATGGAGGGGTAATCTTCCAGATTGATGGATACACATAACATACGCTCCACCTGATGCTCCTTAACGCTTTGCATGAGTTGCTCAAAGGAATCATCAAAATGTTTCAGATCTACGCGATCCAGATGGCAGTGGGAATCAATATACATACGGTGGTCTTTTTACGTTTACATAAAAAAAGCACAGATTATCCGTGCTTTTCTGTATTGGGACAGGGAGCTATTTTACATGGTATGGGTTACCCGGTCAGCCCCCAGTGCGCCGGCCAGATAGGTTTCGATTTTACCCCGGGTCTGGCCATTATCCTGCTCGCCAAACTGCACGCCAATACCGGCGGCCTTATTGCCCTGAGCACCGGCGGGTGTCATCCAGACAATTTTTCCGGCAACCGGCAAACGCTCCTTGTCATCCATTAAGGTCAACAGCATAAAGACTTCATCATTCAGGTTATAGGCTTTGGATGTGGGAATAAACAACCCGCCGTTTTGAATAAACGGCATATAGGCCGCATAAAGAGCCGCTTTATCCTTGATAGTAAGGGAGAGTATGCCTTGTCTGGGTGCTTTTCCTGCCATGTTTTACACTCTTTTAATTTGTCGTTGCCATGATAATAGCAAATCTTCCCATAACATTTGGGAATTGAGGGGAATAGATTTTAGCTGGATGCACTGATTCACCTGATCCAGCATGGCATAAAGCCCCTGCAGGCTGGATAGCTTTACCAGTTTTGCCAGAGACTGGGCCTGATCCTGATTCACCAGCGTGACCTGTTCCCCACACTGATGCAGCTTGAGCAAATCCGCCAGCCAGTCATATAACCAGCCCAGCAAACGATCGCCGGGCAGTTTTGCCAGTGAGGCAGCAAAATCCAGCACCGGCTTCTGGCCGGCTATGGCCAGTAAGGCCTGCATCAATTGCTGGCGCTGCTCCAGCAATGCATCTCCATTCATATCCATGGCCAGCAGCGGCGCCCCATGGGCCAGCCTGAGTAGCAATGAGGCATTTTCCAGTCCCTGCTGCTGCAACCAGTCAATGGCCTGCGACTCCGGCGGTGTTTGAAAAGCAATCTGCTGACAACGGCTACGAATGGTAATGGGTAACTTATGGGGCTGGGCGGTGACCAGAATCAACAGGCTTTTATCGGCTGGCTCTTCCAGCGTTTTCAATAAACTATTGGCCGCATTGATATTGAGCTGCTGGGCCTGCTCGATAATCGCCACCTTGTAGCCGCTAAACTGGGCGGTTAAGGCCATGCTGGCACTTAAATCCCGCACATCATCCACCTTAATGGCCTTGCCCGACTCTTCCGGCGCCAGCTTGATAAAATCCGGATGAGTACCCGCCGCCAGCAGTTTGCAGGAAGCACATTGGCCACAGGCATGGTGGGATGTGGTGGGAGACTGACACAAAACCAGCGCCGCCAGCTGATGAGCAAAGTCGTTTTTACCCAGCCCGGCACTGCCATGAAACAGCAGGCCGTGGGCCAGACGCTGTTGCTGGAAACCGGATTGAATCTGCTGCCACTGGGACTGCTGCCATGGATAAATCATATATTATCAGTTTGCCAAAAAGGGCTAGACTATCAAGGCAGACCCCGGTGGACAACAGAAAACTCGTTACTTACTCCGCTACAGTTACAGCAGAGCTTTTATCCTGCTCGTAAGCCTGCTCCATCTGCTGCCAGTTGTCATAGCAATCCAGGCCACAGTAAAAAGCAATATAGTCATCGGTTTCAAAATTATGCAGTTCCCGGCTGGAAACGGCCTTCAGGTAGGATTCACATAAATCCTGTTGCACTGTCATTTGCGGCTTATTCATAACAATACTCCTTATGAACATGCACTTATGGATCATTGTATGCCTGCTAGCACGCAAAGTCCTATGAAAAGATTTTGGGTATTTTTATAACGGCAATTTATTGATCTCACTGATTATTCACAATGGCCAGCATCAGCTGATAGATAAAGGTATTGTCATGTGTGCCCTGTAATAACGGCGCCCCAGGCCCCATGGCGCTTACCGGCACATCCACCGGCGTATGGTGGCTACTTGACCAGCTCAGATAAAAAGGCACGCCAGCCGCCGATAAAAACGGCCCCTGCTCACCCTCATCTGAATGCAGGCTCAAACCGCCGGTCTCATGATCGGCTGTCACAATCAACAGGGTATCATCCCGGCCGGCCACAAAATCCCGCGCCACCTTTACCGCTGCGTCAAATCCCTGCACACTGTCCATCATATCCACCCCGTTATTGGCATGGG
>JALTRC010000415.1 GCA_026998145.1 Gammaproteobacteria bacterium | reverse complement strand
ACCTGCTCTCTGGGTTTGTCATCCATGCTGCTCAGAGCCATCATGGAGGCCCAGGTGCACAGCTGCTTGCGGCCCAGCATCACAATAGCGTGGCGAATGGATTCTATGTCGGTGGCGCGGGAGAAAAAGGCCGAGTTAATCAGCTTGAGAATTTTATAGCTGAGGGAAACGTCTTTGGTAATGACATCGTCAATCTCATCCACATCGGTTTCCGGATTATGCAGGACGGCCAGCAGGTTCATCACGGTCATCTGATTGGCTGCCAGGCTTTCGCCGCTGATAATACGGGGGCGGTTGAGGAAATAACCCTGAATATAATCAGCGCCCCATTCCCGGCATTGTTCATATTGCTCGTAGCTTTCCACATGGTCGGCCAGCACCAGCGGATGCAGTTTTTTCAGCATCTGGATATGGGCGCGTAAATCGTCCCCGTTCACCTGCTGCACATTCATATCGATCATACTGGCCATGGTGACCAGGGGTTGCAGGTGGCTGTGTATCAGATAATTGTCGATGGCGATTTTAAAGCTGCCTTCGGTGAGTTTTTTAACGCCGGCAATGGTTTCTTCATCCACGCTGAGGCTGGTGGGGATTTTGACCACCACATTATCGGCGGGCAGAGGCAGGGGATCATCGCTGCGCAAAAAGTGTTCGGAAAGGCGAATAAAGGCCGGCTTTTTTCCCACGACCTTATCAATGCCAATATCCAGAAAAGCGTTAATAATCACCCGTGAGCTGATTTCATCACTGTTATCAATTTCTTCATCTTTCTGGAACTGGCTGGAACGGGGCATAAGCTCGTAGGCATATACCTCAAGGTCACGATCGTAAATGGGCTGGCGCCCAACAAAAACTTCTGACATGTTTTTCCTGCTGATTTCAATGGAGTTGTAAGCGGGAGGCTGAATATTGATATGGATACAATATTTGCGTCCCTGTTATTGTTATCACCTGTATGGGGGATAGGAATTGTAGCAGTTTGTTGGTGAGATTGTTGGGAGCTTCCTTAATATCGGGGCATAAAAAAACCCGCCGTAGCGGGTTTTTTGAGGAGAGCAGTGATCTTATTTGATCTTGGCTTCCTTATACATCACATGCTTACGAACAACGGGATCAAATTTTTTGATCTCCATTTTTTCGGGCATATTACGCTTGTTCTTGTCAGTGGTATAGAAATGACCTGTACCAGCAGAAGAAACCAGTTTGATTTTATCACGCATAATCTTATACCTTCTCGCCGCGGGCACGCATTTCAGCTAATACTGTGTCGATGCCTTTTTTATCGATTAAACGCATACCTGATGTGGAAACGCGCAGTCTTACGAAACGCTTTTCACTTTCCACCCAGAAACGGTGGTTGTGCAGATTAGGCAAAAAACGACGACGCGTTTTATTATGCGCATGAGATACATTGTTACCTGCCATAGGACGTTTGCCTGTGACTTGACATACTCTGGCCATGGAAGACTCCAGTCAATATACAAAATAAGTGCCTGTGAGCATTGGCCGCTGCACAAACACCAGAATCCGAAAAGGGGCGTGATAATAACGGATAACCGCCCGTGACACAAGCCTGATTGCAAAAAATCCCTGCCTTGGGATTTGCCGGCCATTACAGGTATAGTAGCGGCAGAATTTTACAACACATGGGGATTTTGATGGACATTGTGTATATCCGGGATTTGCGTATCCAGACGGTAATCGGCATCTACGACTGGGAGCGGGAAATCAAGCAGACCATCAGCCTGGATCTGGAAATGGGCAGTGATATTGCCAAAGCTGCCGCCACTGACCATATTGACGATGCCCTTAATTACAAGGCAGTCGCCAAGCGCCTGATCAGCTTTGTGGAGGCCAGCGAGTTTCAGCTGGTGGAAACCATGGCCGAGCGCATCTGGGAGATTGTCCGGGATGAATTTAATGTGCCCTGGATGCGCCTGCGGCTGAGCAAGCCGGGAGCGGTGACCGGCTCCCAGGATGTGGGCGTGATTATCGAGCGGCAAGCCTGATGGCCTGGGTGTATATCAGCCTGGGCAGTAATATTGACCGGGAAGCCAATACCCGTGCAGGCGTGGCGGCATTGCGGGCAGAGTTTGGTGATTGTTTGCTGTCATCCGTATATGAAAGCGAAGCAGTGGGCTTTGAGGGGGATGTGTTTTACAACATGGTGGTGGCCTTTCAGACCGACAGGGATGTGCATGAAGTGGCGGATATTCTGCACCGCATCGAAAATAAGCATGGGCGTAACCGCAATAGCCCGAAATTCTCCTCCCGTACCCTGGATCTGGATTTGCTGCTTTATGATGATTGGATTGTGGATGAAAAGGGTTTGCAGATTCCACGGGATGAGATTTTAAAATATGCCTTTGTGCTCTGGCCGCTGGCGGAGGTGGCGCCGGATTTAAAGCACCCGCAGCTGGATAAGACTTATGGGATGTTGTGGTTTGAGTTTGATAAGTCCAGAGAAAATCTGAAGCCGGTGGTATTTAATTTTGATATTTAGGCTGTTTTTTATGTTGCAGCCAAAATCAGAACAGGCTCCCCTCTTTGCAAAAGAGGGGTTGGGGGTGATTGGCTTTGCTTTTAATCCCCCTCGGTCCCCCTTTTTCAAAGGGGGAGGCTACCCTTTAGTCATTCCCGCATGCTTCTGGCGGGAATCCATGTATTATTTTAAAAACACTGGATCCCGGCCCAAAAGCATACCGGGATGACAGGTGATATGATTTTCCTATTATCATTTACCTGAATCTTGCGGCTCCTTTGTCCCGTCTCAGGAACAGCCTGAAATCAGCAAGTGATGAATGGATCAGGGCTGCGGATGTTTGAGCCTGCTTTCTGGCGAGTTCCGCAGACCCCATTCAGCACTTGCTGATTTCAGGGAACCCGCAGGGCTGTGGATGCCAGGGCGGCGTTTTCTTGCTTACTTCTTTGCCGCTGTTGGCAAAGAAGTAAGGCGCCAACAGGCGAAACCACAAAACAAAACCTTGCAATACTGCCTCAGTAAACATAAAACCAAAGCAGAATAATAAGGAGCAGCGTTGAATAAGCCTGTCACCCAGTAAACATAATTTTTGATACGCTCAGAAACCAAAAAGGCAGAGACAATCACCTGCCTCTGCCTTAGATCTTACACTCAGAAAAATGAAACTTAAGACTGCTGAGCTTCCGCCTCTTTCTGAGCCGCCGCAATATCCTCACGCACCTTATCCATATCCAGCGTCTTAACCCGCTCAATCAGCTCATCAAAACCACTGGCCGGCATGGCACCTGCTTCTGCAAAAATAATAATCTGCTCACGAAATACCATTAAAGTGGGGATGGAGCGAATCTGGAAGTGGGCTGCAATGCCCTGTTCTTCTTCGGTGTTAACCTTGGCAAAAACAATGTCATCATGTTTTTCAGAGGCCGCTTCAAAAGTCGGGCCAAATGATTTACAGGGGCCACACCAGGGCGCCCAGAAGTCAATAATGACAATGTCATTTTCAGTAACGGTTTTTTCAAGGTTTTGTTCGTTTAATTCTACAGTGGCCATTTGCCTTCTCCTGCGTTGTTGCAGGATAACCTGCAGTTTAAGGGGATTATATTACTAGATTCTAATATGCGGACGAATATTACTCTTTCAAGACTGCCTTTGTCCATAGAGCTGCTGGTAGAGTCCGTCCCGGCTGAGGAGTTCCTCGTGTCTGCCTTCGTCAATAATGCTTCCATTATCAAATACATAGGCCCGATCAGCCTGTTTTACCGCGCTTAACCGGTGGGCAATAATCAGAGTGGTTTTATTTTTCAGGAATGCGTTTAAGGCTTGATGCAGCTGGTATTCGGTTTCCGCATCCAGCGCCGAGGTGGCTTCATCCAGAATCACCACTTTGGGATTACTCAGCACCATGCGGGCAATGGCCAGCCGTTGTCGCTGGCCACCGGATAGCCTTACCCCGTTGCGGCCAACGACTGTATCCAGTTGTTCCGGCATGGCCTGAATGGCGTCTTTTAGCTGGGCAATTTCCAGCGCCTGCCAGAGCGCATCATCCGATAATGCCAGGCCCATGGTGAGATTATTGCGGATGCTGTCATTAAAGAGTGCCGGATGTTGCAGCACTGTGGCCACATTGTCCCGCACCACATCCAGGCCGATTTCCGTAATGGGTACGTCGTCAAAATAAATCTGCCCACGGCTGGGAGGGTAGAGACCCAGAATCACCTGCACCAGGGTGGATTTTCCGCCACCACTGGCGCCTACCAGGGCAATCTTTTCGCCGGGTTTTATGTGCAGGCTCAGATCATTAAGAATGGTCTCCCCATTGGCGTACTCAAAGTGAATATGTTCAGCGCTCAGGCCAACGGTTTCCTTGTCGGCAAAGGGATTTTGCTTATGGGGGTAGCGGGGTTCCTGATGCAGTTTCAGTAACTTGTTTAAACGGTTCATGGCCGCATCGGCGGCGTAAAAATTATACTGGATGCCGAGGATTTCCTGCATGGGGGCCATCATAAACCACAGGTAGGCATAAACGGCGAACATCTCACCCACACTCAGGTTGGAGAACACCACCATCAGCATGGAAACGCCACGAAATACTTCAAAGCCCACCAGAAAAATAAAAAACGAGAAGCGGGAGGCCGCATCACTTTGCCAGCTAAAGGCGGCGGATTTCTGCTTAACCCCCCGGGCCGAATCAATCACCCGCAGTAAATAATGCCGCTCCCGGTTGCTGGCGCGAATCTGCTGAATGGCGTCCAGGGTCTCGCTCAAGGATTGCTGAAATAATTCAAAGGCGGAATTCTCCCGCTTTTTCAGTTGCTTGACCTTTTTGCCCATTACCATGGTGAGATAAATCACCGCCGGATTCATGATCAGAATAAACAACGCCAGCTGCCAGTGTATCCACAGTAAAATCGCCGCCACACCGATAATGGACAGCACCGCCACAATAAACTTGCTTAATGCCGAGCCGATAAAGGTATCGATGGCTTCCACATCTGTGACCAGATGAGAGGCCACAGTGCCACTGCCCAGACTTTCATATTCGGCCATGGACACATGCTGCAAACGCTGCAATAAACTTTTACGGATACGGTAGGAAAGATCCTTGGCCACGCAGGTAAAATCCCGCGTCTGCCATACGGCCAGCGCCAGAGCAATAAAACGCAGGCCCATGGTGGCCAGCATAATAAAACCGATATACAGCACAGGCCCGTGCCAGCTGTCGGGGAACCATTGGTTCATATGTTCAACTAGGGTGCCCGGTTTGTTGAGCAGCACTTCATCCACCAGTAAAGGCATGAGCAGGGGGATGGGGACAGCGGCAGCGGCGGCCAGCAGGGCCACAATATTGGCGATAATTAAAATGCGTTTATGTTGCAGTGCCTGATTTAGCAGATAATGCCAGCTGTAGCGGAAATTTGATGATGTGTGCTCAGGGCTGGATTCGGCGTTGATGTCATTCATGGGTGAATAATATCACTTGTGCCCGCCTTCCCGAATGCTTTGCCGCTATATTTATCACTATGGATTCCAAAATACATACACTGGTTATCGATCAGGGCACCCACGCTTCCCGCTGTATTATTTTTGACAGGCAGGGTGAGTTGTTGGTGGCAGTGAGCCGGAAAGTGGATTTGATTTGCCACTCAGCAACTGAAATCGAGCAGGATGCAAAGGCTATTTTGGCATCAATCCATGATTGTCTGCATGAGCTGCCAGCAGCATTATTGCAGCAGCTGGGGCAGGTGGCCCTGACCGGCCAGCGTTCCACTTTTCTGGCCTGGCACAAAAACAGCCTGCAGGCAGTAACGCCTGCACTGAGCTGGCAGGATACCCGCAGCAAGGATCTGCTCGCGCCTTATCAAACACATCATAAGCAGCTTCGTTCCATTACCGGTCTGCCTTTATCTGCCCATTATGGTGCCGGGAAAATGCGCTATTTACTGCAGCAATATCCAGAACTGCAATCACCACAATATCTGCTGGGGCCGTTAATGGGGTTTCTGCTGGATAATCTGCTCGCCCGGCCATTGCACGGTGTGGATCACAGCAATGCCCAGCGCAGTCTGTTACTGGATGTGCGCAGACGACAATGGTCGCAAACCTGTCTGGATTTATTTGGCATAGACGAGTCACTCTTGCCCCAATGTTATCCGGTGGTTTTTGATTATGGAATGCTGGAATCCTTAGCTGTGCCGGTCAGGGCCGTATGTGGCGACCAGAATGCAGCCCTGTTCAGTCATGGTCAGCCGGATGCTCAGGCCGCCTATATCAATGTGGGCACAGGGGCATTTGTGCTGGCCGTCACCGAGCAGCCGGTGATTACCGAGTCTTTATTATGCAGCCTGCTGATGTCATCGGAAGATGCGGCCCTTTATGGGCTGGAGGCAACAGTGAACGGGGCTGGTGCCGCCTTAAGCTGGTTGCAGAAAAAATATCCCCGGGATGATATTGAGCAAAAGCTGGATGAATGGATGGATGATATTTTGCAGCCGCCGGTTTTTATCAATACTGTCGGCGGCCTGGGTAATCCCTGGTGGCTGACAGCAGAGGCATTTTTTATGGGTGATGAAAGTCGGCCGGAAGCCTGTTATGTGGCGGTAATTGAAAGCATTGTATTTATGCTTTTTAGCAATCTGCAATTAATGATGCAGCATACATCGCTCAATAAAATATTCATAAGTGGTGGCCTGTCACGATACCGGGGGCTGTGCCAGAAGCTGGCGGATTTAAGCGGCCTTGAGGTTTATCGCAGTGATAACCATGAGGCAACGGCCAGAGGCGCGGCCTGGCTGGCGGCAGGACAGCCGGAGCTATGGCATCAGGAAAAAAGAGAGAGCTTTGTGCCGCAACAAAACGACCATTTGTCGCGGAGGTGTGAAATTTTCTGCGAGGCTCTGCAACAGCTTAAACAAAAGCAACTACACTCAGGCAATCAATAATAAGTGGTAGAAGGTTTGAATTATGGCGGTACCCCATCTGGTTGCCCATCGTGGTTGCATGGCATTTTATCCTGAAAATACACTGGTGAGTCTGGAAGCGGCAATGCAGGGCGGCGCTCAGTATGTTGAGTTTGATTTGCAGTGCAGCGCCGATGGTGAGCTGGTTTTGATGCATGACACAACTTTATTACGCACCTGTGGCGTGCAGGGCAATGTGTTTGAAATGACCTATGAGGAATTAAAAAATATTCGCGCCCATGAGCCGGAGCGTTTTTCGCTGGCCTTTTTCAAGCAGCGTATTCCCCATCTGTATGATGTCATTAAGCTACTAAAAAAGTATCCCCATGTCACGGCTTTTGTGGAAATCAAAAAAGAATCGCTGGAATATTTTGGCATCGAAAATATTATGCCGCGGCTGATGCAGGATCTAGAGCCCATTTTTGAACAGTGTGTGATTATTTCCTATGACTATGATGCGCTGCATTATGTGCAGCAATACAGTCATTATAAAATCGGCTGGGTACTGAAAAAATATGATATGGCCAGTTATCAGAAAGCCCGTGAATTAAAGCCAGATTTTTTAATTGTCAATCATAATAAACTGCCGGCCAATAAAGAGTGCTGGCAGGGTGAATGGCAATGGATGATTTACGATATTAACGATCCATACGAAGCACTGGAATATGAAAGCTATGGTGTGGAGTATGTGGAGACGCGGGATATCTGCAATATGTTGCAGCATCCATTGTTTGCCATCCTGAATGAACAGGGTATATGACATTGTTGTTTTAGGCGGTGGCATTCATGGGGCGGCCTGCGCCCAGGCGGCTGCGGCAAAAAATTATTCGGTATTATTGCTGGAAAAAAACAAACAGCCGGGCATGGCCACTTCCAGTGCATCCAGCAAATTAATTCACGGCGGCTTGCGTTATCTGGAAACCGGCCAGTTTAAACTGGTATACGAGTGTTTGCGGGAGCGCCGTTATTTATTACGCAATGCACCCCATCTGGTGCATCTTGAAAAATTTTTTATTCCGGTTTATTCCAGCACCCGTCGCCGTCCCTGGCAGATATTGACTGGCCTGTTGATTTACAGTTGTTTGAGTGGCAAGCCATTCAAGATAACGGGCAAAAAAAACTGGCCTGCTCTGGATGGTTTAAAGCAGGCGGGCTTGCAGGCTGTGTTTCAATATTGGGATGCCCAGACGGATGATTGTAAACTTACCCGGGCGGTTATGGCCTCAGCACAATCTCTGGGAGCGGAGGTTATAACACAGGCCCGTTTTGAATCTTCTGTCTATCAAAATTCCGAACATATTATTTCCTGGCGAACGGATCAGCAGCACAGCGTAAAGGCAAAGGTCATCATTAACTGCACCGGTCCCTGGGTAAACCAGAGTCTTGCTAAGATATCACCGGCGGTTTCACCCTTGCCAATGGAGCTGGTGCTGGGTACCCACATTGTGATTGATCGCTCCTTGCAGCAGGGCATGTATTATCTGGAATCACCCGCCGATGGCCGGGCGGTTTTTGTTATGCCCTGGCAGGGTAAAACCCTGATTGGCACCACCGAAGTGAGCTTTAAGGATTCACCCGATAACATTGCGCCGCCAGCGTCAGATATTGCCTATTTACTGGATGTGTATCAGCATTATTTTGACGGGGCACTGGAGCCTGAAGATATTAAACAGGCCTTTGCCGGCTGCCGTGTATTGCCTGCCGATGGCCACAGTGCTTTTCAAAAACCCCGGGAAACCATTATTTACGAGGCGCCACAGGCGGTGTTCAGTATCTACGGGGGCAAGCTCACGGCACACAGGGCCACGGCGGAAAATGTCATGAAACGACTGGCCGAATACCTGTCTCCCCGGCAGGCCAGAGCCGACACCCGCCATTTAAAGCTACCGGTTATTCCATAAGTTTGGGTAGAATACGCGGCAATTTAACTACAGGTAAACTCCCCCATGAAATTAGAAGCCCTGATTTTTGATGTAGACGGCACCCTGGCCGATACGGAACGTGATGGCCATCGGGTGGCCTTTAATTTGGCCTTTGAGGAATTCGGTCTGGACTGGAACTGGGATGAGGCCCTTTATGGGGAGCTGCTGGCGGTGACTGGCGGCAAGGAACGCATGGCCTATTATCTGCAGAAATTCAATACGGATTTCCCACAGGATGATAAAACGGCCGATCTGATTGTGGATCTGCACAAGGCCAAAACCCGTCACTACACCGAGCTGCTGGCCGGCGGCTCCATTCCCCTGCGCCCCGGTGTGGAGCGATTGATTCAGGAAGCCAGAGATGCAGGTCTGCGTCTTGCCATTGCTACCACCACAACACCTGAAAATGTAACCGCACTGCTGGAACATGCACTGGCTCCCGGCTCCTGTGACTGGTTTGAAGTGATTGCCGCCGGGGATATAGTCCCGGCCAAAAAACCTGCTGCTGATATTTATGTCTGGGCGCTGGAAAAAATGAACCTGCCTGCCGAAGCCTGTCTGGCCTTTGAAGATTCGGAAAACGGCATTAAGTCTTCACAGGGGGCGGATTTAAAAACCATTGTGACCATCAATGAATACACCCGCGACCACGATTTCACCGGCGCGGAAGTGGTGCTGGACAATATGGGAGAGCCGGATGCGCCATTTAAGGTGCTGGCCGGTGATGCCGCCGGCTTCCCTTATTTGAATGTTGAGTGTCTGCAAAAGATTCACGGCGCCTGATTTCAATAGCCGGGCCTGCACAGACAGGCCCGGTATTTTCATGTCTTTGGCTTTTTAGCCGCCCTAAATACTTTTTTTCGATTTCATCACATATTTTATTCCATACATGGAAC
>JALTRC010000414.1 GCA_026998145.1 Gammaproteobacteria bacterium | reverse complement strand
CGGAAGTGAAACTGGAACTGATTTGCGAAGATGAGCGTCTGGATGAAGCGGTTTCGCTGATTCGTGAAAAAGCTAAAACTGGCCAGGAACTGGCAGGCTGGATTTATGTTTATGATATTGCGCAGGCTCTGCCCATAGAAAATTAATGGGTATCTGATATTGATTATTACACTGGGTTATAATCAGGCAGGGTTTTTCTGCTAAGGGGGCCGTTTGCCAAATTCAATATTGGAATATATACCGGTCGCAACAACTCTGCTTGCTGCGATTATTTTTCTCTGGTTCCTGCACTGGATGCTGCTCGGTCGCCATGAAAATCTTGGCGCCCAGAAACGTCTGCCCCGTCAGTTATTACTGTTTCTGCTAACGGTTCTTTCACTGCTGCTGGTGATTGTACTCTTCCCCATGACAGACTCTGCCAGAGGGCAGGCGGTTGCTCTGCTGGGTATTGTTATCACCGGGGTGATTGCTCTGTCATCCACAACCTTTGTTGCCAATATTATGGCGGGGTTGATGTTGCATGTGGTGAAAAGTTTTAATCCGGGGGATTATATTCGCGTCGGTGATCAGATGGGGCGGGTAACCGAGCGGGGACTTTTCCACACGGAAATACAAACCGAAGATCGTGATCTGACAACGCTGCCTAATTTACATCTGGCCACCAATCCATTAACGGTGGTGCGCGGCAGTGGCACCATTATTTCAGCTGAATTATCTCTGGGTTATGATATTCCTCATAAGCTGGTTGAAGAGCTGCTAAAACAGGCGGCAATTCAAACCCGTTTGCAGGAACCTTTTGTGCTGATTCTTTCACTGGATGATTTTTCGGTGCTTTATCGTGTATCCGGTTTTTTATCGGAGGTGAAAAGTCTGATTACTTCAAAGTCCCTGTTAAAGAAAAATATTCTGGATGTATTGCATGAGCATCAGGTGGAAATTGTATCGCCGAGCTTTATGAATCAGCGGCAATTACAGCCCGAGCATAAAATTATCCCCCGGCAGGATAAAAAGCAGCCGGCCACATCAGCAGATAAAGAAACCCGTGCCGAAGAAATTATTTTTGATAAGGCTGAGGTAGCGGCACAGGCTGAAGGGCTGCGGGCTGAAATTGAAAAGCTGGAGCTGCAATTAAGTGAGCTGAAAAAAACTCGCAAAGCGGCAGATAAGGAAGATTACGAGGCGATTGATTTTCAGATGCAGATTGCCGAGCAGAAAAAACAGCAGCTCAGCGCCGAGCTGGAAAAGCTTATGCAGAACGGCGAGGCGGAATAAGCCGGTCAGCATTAAAGAAAATATGATTCAGGCCGATAACCATAAGCATGAACGGCCGCCAACTTCTTATATCCCTGATCAGCCTTTTTATCCTGCTGTTGTCTGTGTCGGCACAGGCGGGTTTGCAGCGCTATCAGGCCTCTATTGAACAATCTGAATGGCATGTATATGCCACGCCGATTCGTTGTGAACTGCATCATCCGGTGCCTCGCTATGGTCTGGCCAGCTTTGTATATTCGGCTGGCGGCGAGCTGGCTTTTGAGATGCATGTGCTGGACCCGGCAGTGCAGGACAGTGTGGCGAGCATGGTATCCATTGCGCCTTTCTGGAAGCCGGGGGAGGAAAAAGAGCTGGGGCAGTTGTCATTATCCCGCGGTAAAGTCCCTTTTTATGTGAGCCGCCAGCTGGCCCAGCGTATGTTGTATGAGCTGGATGCGGGGCGCTTCCCCACTCTGCAATACAAGGACTGGGCCGATCAGACAGACGATGTGTTTGTGGGCCTGTCATCGGCTAATTTCCATGATGTGCTGCCGGAGTTTCAGCGTTGTATCAGTGAGTTGCTGCCCTATGGTTATGATGAGCTGAAAAATGAAACCGTGCATTTTGCCCATAACCAGTACAAATTATCCGATCAGGCCCGGCAGTTATTATCACGGATTGCCAACTATGCCCGCTATGATGACAAGGTGGATATTCAGATTCAGGGGCATACGGATAGCCGGGGCTGGCGTCGATACAATCAGCGTTTATCGGAAAAGCGGGCCAATTCGGTCAAACAGTATTTTGTGCAGAATGGAGTTGCTGAAAAGCAGCTGGATGTTAAAGCCTTTGGGGAGCGCAAACCCATTGCCAGCAATCGCCGCGAAGCCGGGCGGGCTAAAAACCGCCGGGTTGAAGTCACCATCAACCGTTTGCAGCAGGAAGCCTACCCGCTGCATTAATCTCCCATACGCTTGTACCTGCATATCTTGCCCAGCTTGGGTATAATGCGCAGCCTGATTTCTACTATTTCCCGGAGCACTGCGCATGTCCAAGGTAAACAAAGTCGTACTGGCCTATTCTGGCGGTCTGGATACATCCATTATTCTGAAATGGCTGGAAGACACCTACGATTGCGAGGTGGTGACCTTTACTGCGGATATTGGTCAGGGCGAAGAGGTGGAGCCGGCTCGCGCCAAGGCTAAAGCCATGGGCATCAAGGAAATCTATATTGAAGATCTGCGGGAAGAATTTGTGCGGGATTATGTGTTCCCCATGTTCCGCGCCAATGCGATTTATGAAGGGGAGTATCTGCTGGGTACTTCCATTGCCCGCCCGCTGATTGCCAAACGGCTGATTGAAATTGCCAATGAAACCGGTGCTGATGCCATCTCCCACGGGGCCACCGGCAAGGGCAATGATCAGGTACGTTTTGAGCTGGGCGCCTATGCCCTAAAGCCGGGTGTGAAGGTGATTGCCCCCTGGCGTGAGTGGGATCTGAATTCCCGGGAGTCACTGATGGCCTATGCGGAAAAGCACGGCATTGAAGTGGACTTTGCCAAAAACAAAAAGAAATCCCCTTATTCCATGGATGCCAACCTGCTGCATATTTCCTATGAAGGGGATATTCTGGAAGACCCCTGGGCTGAAGCCCATGATGATATGTGGCGCTGGTCCGTGTCCCCGGAAGCCGCACCGGACAAGCCAACCTATGTGGAGCTGACTTATGAAAAGGGTGACATAGTGGCCATAGATGGCAAGGCCATGACTCCGGCAAGGGTGCTGGAAACCCTGAACAAGCTGGGTGGCGATAATGGTATTGGCCGTCTGGATATAGTGGAAAACCGTTATGTGGGCATGAAGTCCCGTGGTTGTTATGAAACGCCGGGCGGCACCATTATGCTCAAGGCGCACCGGGCGATTGAGTCGCTGACCCTGGATCGTGAAGTGGCCCACTTAAAAGATTCATTAATGCCCAAATATGCAGAGATGATTTACAACGGTTACTGGTGGAGCCCGGAACGTGAAATGATGCAGAAGATGATTGATGAGTCTCAGCAGCATGTGAACGGGGATGTACGCGTTAAATTATATAAAGGCAGTGTATCTGTTGTAGGGCGTCGCTCTGAAAAGGATTCATTGTTTGATGAGAAGATTGCGACTTTTGAAGATGATGCGGGAGCCTATGATCAGAAAGATGCGGCTGGCTTTATTAAGCTCAATGCACTGCGTTTAAAAATTGGGGCACGACGTAATAAGTAGTTTTCTGGTCGGGTTTTTCCGACCTTTAGCCTGTTTAAAAATCCCCGCCTTTGTGCGGGGATTTTTTTTGGTAAAGGCTCCCCTCTTTGCAAAAGAGGGGCTGGGGGAGATTGGCTTTGCTTGCTTTTAATCTTTAAAAGATTTAACCACAGAGGACACGGAGGTCACAGAGGGGTTTTATTGTAACAATACAGGACTAAGGCTTTTCTCTGTGTCCCCTGTGGTTAATAGCTTTTACCGGTTTAAAAAATCTAAGCGAGACTAGACTTCCGCATTATGATAAACATTCTGCACATCTTCCAGATCATTTAGCATATCCAGAAACTTCTCAAACATTTCTATATCGTCGGCTGGAATCGGCGCTGTTGTCTGGGGTATAAACTGAATCTCATCCACCTCAAAATCAATCTCACCAAAAGCATCTAATAATGCATTTTTGGCTTTGGCGTATTCAGTGTGTGGTGCAAATACAGAGATATTGCCGTCTTCGTTTTCAATATCGGTGACATCCACATCGGCATTCATCAGGGCATCTAACACCGCTTCTTCATCATCGTTTTTAAAGACCAGAATGGTGCTGTGATCGAACATGTGGCTAACACTGCCGGGTGTGCCAATTTTGCATTTTGTTTTGGTGAAACACTGGCGCACATCACCGAAGGTGCGGTTGGGATTATCGGTGAGACAATCCACAATGACCATGCAGTTACCCGGACCAAAACCTTCGTAACGGGCAACGGCAAAATCTTCCCCTTCGCCGCCTTTGGCCTTGTCGATGGCGTTTTTGATAACGTGAGCCGGTACCTGGGCTTTTTTAGCCCGTTCAATCAGGCCTCTTAATGCAAGATTGCCATCCGGTTCCACGCCGCCGGACTTGGCGCACACATATATTTCACGACCGTATTTACTGTATACCTTGGCTTTGGCATCCGAGGTCTTTGCCATGGATTCTTTGCGGTTCTGGTAGGCTCTGCCCATAATCTTGTTCCGTTTATGTTGTGTTTACAGTTGGTCGATAAGGCTGTTAAAGGTCTGGCTGGGTCGCATGACACTGGATATTTTATTTTTATCAGAATGGTAATAGCCACCGATATCCACCGGCTGGCCCTGCACCCTGTTTAACTCATCAACAATTTTATTTTCATTATCGGTGAGCTGTTGTGCAATGGGGGCAAAAGTATCCTGCAATGTTTTGTCTTTGCTTTGTGCGGCCAGCGCTTTGGCCCAGTACATGGCCAGATAAAAATGACTGCCCCGGGTATCCAGCTCACCGGCTTTGCGGGAAGGGGATTTGTCGTTGTTGAGAAAATCTGAATTAGCCTGATTTAATGCATCAGCCAGTACCTGGGCTTTTTCATTGCCGGTTTTCTGTGCCAGATCTTCCAGTGATACCGCCAGTGCCAGAAACTCTCCCAGGGAATCCCAGCGCAGGTGATTTTCATTTAGCAGTTGTTGTACATGCTTGGGGGCGGAGCCACCGGCGCCGGTTTCAAATAATCCTCCACCGGCCAGCAGTGGCACAATGGATAACATTTTGGCGCTGGTGCCCAGCTCTAAAATCGGGAAGAGGTCGGTTAAATAATCCCGCAATACATTGCCGGTAACCGAGATAGTATCTTTACCGGCTTTAACCCGTTCCAGCGAATATTGGGTGGCTTCAACCGGTGTCATGATCTGAATATCCAGACCGCTGGTGTCGTGATCTTTTAAATAGGTTTCGACTTTGGCTTTCAGGTTTCTGTCGTGGGCGCGTTTATCGTCCAGCCAGAAAATAGCCGGCTGGCCGGTAAGGCGTGCACGGTTGACTGCCAGTTTTACCCAGTCACGAATTGGCAGATCCTTGGCCTGACACATGCGCCATATATCACCTTTTTCAACCCTGTGTTCCATCAGTGTGTTGCCATTATCATCGCTCACTCGCACCACACCATCGGCCGGGATTTCAAAGGTTTTATCGTGGGAGCCATATTCCTCAGCCTTTTGTGCCATCAGACCCACATTGCTTACACTGCCCATGGTGGTGACATCAAAGGCGCCGTGTTGTTTACAGAAATCGATAGTGGTTTGATAAACGCCCGCATAACAGCGATCCGGAATCATCGCCTTGGTATCGTGCAGCTGACCATCCGGCCCCCACATTTTACCGGAGGAGCGAATCGCTGCGGGCATGGAGGCATCGACAATCACATCACTGGGTACATGCAGATTGGTAATGCCTTTATCGGAATTCACCATGGCCAGTTCAGGATGGGTTTTGTAAACCGCCTGAATATCATCTTCGATTTGCTGGCGCTCAGCATCGGGCAGGCTGGCAATTTTTGCATACACATCACCCAGCCCATTGCGGGTATCCACACCCAGTTTTTCAAAGGTGTCGGCGTGCTTTTCAAATACGTCCTGGTAATAGACGCTGACCGCATGACCAAACATAATCGGGTCGGAGACTTTCATCATGGTGGCTTTTAAGTGCAGGGACAGTAAAACATTCTGCGCTTTGGCATCTTCAATGGCATCCGCATAAAATGCTCTTAGTGCATTGCGGCTCATGACTGATGCATCAATCACTTCACCGTCCAGTACCGGTGTTTTTTCTTTCAGGGTAATGGTTTCATTGTTATCAGTGGTCAGCGCGATTTTCACATTGCCGGCCTTTTCAATCACAACAGACTGCTCGCTGGCATAAAAATCACCATCGCTCATGGATGCCACATGGGATTTGGAATCAGCCGACCATGCACCCATGGAGTGGGGATGTTTTTTGGCATATTCTTTTACCGGCGCGGCCACCCGGCGATCGGAATTACCTTCCCGCAGTACCGGGTTTACTGCACTGCCCAGCACTTTTGCATAGCGGGCCTTGATGGCTTCTTCATCCGCATTTTGCGGGTCTTCCGGGTAATCGGGAATATCATAGCCCTGGGATTGCAGTTCCTTGATGGCGGCAGTGAGCTGGGGAATCGAGGCGCTGATATTGGGCAGCTTGATAATATTGGCTTCGGGCTTTTTGGCCAGCTCACCCAGTTCACTTAATGCATCGCTCTGTTTTTGTTCGGCGGTGAGATTATCCGGAAAGTTGGCCAGAATCCGACCGGCCAGTGAAATATCCCGGGTTTCCACATCGATACCGGCTGCCCGCGCATAGGCCTGAATCACAGGCAGTAATGAATAGGTGGCTAGCGCCGGTGCTTCATCGGTTTCGGTATAGATTATCTTTGAGCTTGGCATGGGCAGGTCTCTGTTGATGTGTCATTGAATAAAAGGGGGCTTATTATATTTCAGATTGGATTTTGATTCACGGGCAAAGCGTCTGATATTATTTTTCGACGATTTACAGGGCAGGCAGGGTTTTATCAGCATTTAGAATATTGTGTGGATCAAACTGCTTTTTAATAGCATGCATTAGGCGGATTTCTGCTGCTCCCAGCTCTTTATAGATAAAGTCCCGCTTTTCCAGCCCCACACCATGCTCACCGGAAAGACTCCCATCCAGTTTAATGACCAGATCAAATACCTGGTTCAAACATTCCTGGGCACTTGCCATCTGCATTTTATCATCCGGGTTAATCAGCAGGTTTACATGGATATTGCCATTGCCCGCATGGCCGAAATTGACAATGGGGATGCGGTACTGGTCGCTGAGCTGATTGAGGCCGTTAATCAGAGCGGGGATATGGGAGACAGGCACTACCACATCTTCATTGATTTTTTTCGGTGCGATTTTGCGTAACGAAGGGGACAGCTGTTTGCGGGCCTGCCAGATTTGCGCCGCTTCTTCAGCGTTGCGTGCCTGCTCCGTATGCAGGTGGCCCTCTACCCGGGCGGCCTGTATCACCGCATCGGCAGCCTGTTGCAGGGCGCTGCCCCGGCCTTCCACTTCTACCATCAATAAAGCGGCGGCATCGGCGCTAATATCTGCGCCATTTTCCCGGATCAGTTGCAGGGCGCGGCTGTCCATAAATTCCAGGGCGCAGGGGGTATCCGGCTGGGCCATAATGCTGGAAACGGCGCGGGCGGCCGCATCCATGCTGTTATAGGTAAACTTTAAGGTGTATTTGGATTCGGCTTTGGGCAGCAGTTTGAGGGTGGCCTGGGTGATAATCGCCAGTGTGCCTTCGGAGCCGATAATCAGCCGGGTGAGGTCATAGCCCACCACGCCCTTGGTGGTGTGGGTGCCGCAGCGGATGATCTCACCTGTGCCGGTAACCGCTCGCAGCTCCAGGGTATTTTCCCGGCAGCTGCCGTATTTCACCGCCCGGGGGCCGGCGGAGTTATAGGCCAGATTGCCTCCCACGGTACAAAAGGCGGCGCTGGTGGGGTCGGGCGCCCAGAAAAAGCCATGTTCGGCGGCGGCCTGTTGCACCTGTTGATTGGTAACACCCGGCTCCACCGTTATCATGCGATTGGCCGCATCCATATTAATAATTTTGTTCATCTGTTCAAAAGACATGACCAGCCCGCCCCGTACCGGCACGGTAGCGCCGGTGGTGCCTGTGCCCCGGCCTCTTGCGGTGAGGGGAACTTTGAAATCGTGGCAGGCTTTTACAATATCCGCCACCTGTCGTTCTGTGTGGGGTAGCACAACGATATCAGGCAGGGCATGGCGGCGGCTATTGTCATAGCCATAGGTAAGTCGCTCGGCCTCATCGGTGAGGATTTGCTGGGCGGGGAGGATTTTTTTGATGGCTTTGTGAAAAGCTGTGTCCATCAGGATCCCATTAACTGGTGGTCGATTAAATCACACAAACAATGGATGCTCAGCAGGTGCACTTCCTGAATGCGGGCGGTGGAGTCGGAGGGTACCCGCAGCTCAATATCATCTTCATTAAGGATGCCGGCAATCTCTCCACCGTCCTTGCCGGTAAGCGCTACCACCGACAGGCCCCGTTCATGGGCGGTGTGAATGGCGGCGACAATATTTTCCGAATTGCCGCTGGTGCTGATGGCCAGCAGTATATCCCCCTGCTGCCCCAGGGCTTCGATTTGCCGGGAGAAAATGCGGCTGTAGCTGTAATCATTGGCAATGGAGGTAATGGTGGAGGTGTCGGTGGTCAGGGCAATGGCGGGCAGGCCGGGGCGCTCCATTTCAAAGCGGTTGAGCATTTCCGAGGAAAAATGCTGGGCATCACCAGCGGAGCCGCCGTTGCCACAGGAGAGAATTTTATGACCCGCCAGCAGACTCTGAAGCATTTTCTGGGAGGCCTGTGAAATGGGCTGCTGCATAATATCCATGGCCATTTGCTTGGTCTGGATGCTGTCTAAAAAATGCTGCGCTATACGTTGCTGTAAATTCATTGCTGTTATCTGTTAAAAAGCGTTCTGTATCCATTCCAGTTGTGGCGTTTTGCCTTCGCCGGTAATGGCTACAACATCAAAACGGCTGTTTTGTTGCTCACCGTGCTGCTGTAAATAATGCAGCGCTGTGAGGCGTAATTTATTCTGCTTGGCGGCGGTAATGCTTTCCAGCGCCCCGCCGAACTGCCGGTTTTTACGAAAGCGCACTTCCACAAAAACCAGGCTGTTGTGCTGCTTCATTATCAGGTCGATTTCACCCCGTTTGCAGCGATAATTTTTGCGGATTAATACCAGCCCCTGGCCTTGTAAATAATCGCAGGCCTGTTGTTCTGCCTGCTCACCTTTACGGAGATGAGCGGCTTTTTTTCGCATCCATTGCATCATCGTTTGCCGCTTCCTCTGGCACATAAGTCAACTCAATGAGTTCGGGTTTGCCCTTGATAAACTGCGCCCACAATAATTCCCGGTGCAGGCGTTGTTTATCATCAATATAAATATTGCCGGTCTGCCCTGAGAAGCGCTCATAGGGTTTGGCCTTGAGCTGAGCTAAATAGGGAATCAGATTATAGGCATCATAACCCAGCGCATAAAAACGGCTTAGGCGTTCTTCTTCCGGCCAGTATTTTTTGAAGATTTTTTTAATGGCCGGGTCGGGGGTTAGCATCCAGGGCATGTCGGTGTAATACAGCTCGTTTAAATCCCGGTCGATGGCTGGATTAATTTTGCCGCTGAAAGCGTGGGATGTTGCGTACACCGGTAAATCGCCCGCATAGTGGAATTTAAACTGGGGTTTGAGCTGGCGGGCATCTTTCGGGGTGGCGGCCATAAAAATCATATCCACATCCTGACGGCGGTAGGGGGTGAATTTTAAGCGGGTTTTGAGCAGCCGCTGTAATTGCCGATAACGCTTGATGCTCTGATCAATATTCAGCAGCCGCTGGATGGGATGTTTGAAATCGTTTTTGCCGGGGGTGTAGGTTCCGCTA
>JALTRC010000413.1 GCA_026998145.1 Gammaproteobacteria bacterium | reverse complement strand
CTTATTGAAGAACAGAACGATAAAAACAGGCTCCTGCAGGAATGCCAGGCGGCTCAACGGGAGCTTAAAGGTATTCTGGATAATCTACAGGACACCTACTATCGAACCGATATTGATGGTTATGTACGCTTTGTCTCTTCATCCGTTATTCATTTACTGGGTTATACCCCGGAAGAAATCATCGGCCAGAAGCTCGCCGATCTGTATGTTCATGCTGAAGATCGTGAGAAATTCCTCCACAACCTGCAGGCCAGCGGCGGCCATATAGAACAGTATGAAGCCACCATGCGCCATAAAGATGGCTCTGATGTGTGGGTTTCAACCAATGCCCACTTTCTACTGGATGAAGATAAAAAAATCATCGGTGTTGAGGGTACCGGCCGTAATATTACCGCCCATAAACTGGCCGAAAAGGCATTAATCCAGGCCCGCGATCAGGCCGAACAGGCCAGCAATGCAAAATCCCTGTTCCTTGCCAATATGAGCCATGAAATCCGCACCCCGTTAAATGGCATCACCGGCTTTGCCAATCTGCTGGCCAAAACACCGCTGAATATAGAACAGAGCGACTATGTGGAAACCATCCAGACATCGGTTAAGGATCTGCTCAATATTATTAATGATATTCTCGACTTCTCCCGTATTGAATCGGGCAAAATGGAATTGCATGAAGACGCGGTTAATATCAATAGCTGTATTGCTGCCGTTAGCCGGCTGTTTTCAGCGATGGCTGAGGAGAAGCAGCTGAACCTTAAGGTGAATATAAGCCGCGATATACCCACCTATTTAAAACTTGATTCCCTGCGCCTTAAGCAAATACTGTCCAATCTCATCAGCAATGCCATTAAGTTTACCCCCCAGGGCTCCATTCTGGTTAAAGCCAGTATGGATCAGGGCCGGCTACTGATTGAAGTGATTGACTCAGGTGTGGGCGTTGCTCAACATCAACAGCCCCATTTATTCAATGCCTTCACTCAGATTGATGATGAGCTGTATAAGGATCATGCGGGTGCGGGACTTGGCCTGGCCATTTCCAAAAAACTGACCGAAATGATGGGCGGAACGATTGGTGTAAAGAGTGAGCCGGGGCATGGTTCGAACTTCTGGCTTAGCCTGCCAGTGCATATCGTTAATACTCCTGAGGGCGACACACTATCCATGCCGGCCATTACAGATAATCAGTTTAGTCATGCCCGCATTCTGGTTGTTGATGATAATGCCATTAACCGAAAATTAATCAGCGCCCTCCTCAGTCAGGACAATATACAGATCGATGAAGCAGAAGATGGCTTTCAGGCGCTGGAACTCCACAAGCAGCATGACTACAGGCTTATCTTTATGGATATTCGCATGCCGGATATGAGCGGCATAGAAGTCACTGAAGAGATCCGCCGTAATGAAGAAAAAGGCCAGCATATTCCCATCATTGCATTGACTGCCCATGCTCTGGAACATGAAAGAAAAGCCTTTTTAGAAGCGGGTATGGATGACTGTGTAACCAAGCCCGTTTCAGAAAATGAGCTACTTAATATTTTAAGTCGATATTTAAGCCAGGGCGTTCCTTAAGAAACCTCTGATTAATTTAACAGGCACAAAAAAGCCCGCTTAAACAGCGGGCTTTTCATAAGCGCTAAAAAGCAGATTAAAGCTTGTCAGCTTCTTCCGCCAGATACTTGGCAACACCTTCCGGTGATGCATCCATACCCTTATCGCCCTGATGCCAGCCAGCAGGACATACTTCACCATGCTCTTCGGTAAATTGCAGGGCATCGATCATGCGCAGCATCTCATCAATATTACGACCTAATGGCAGATCATTTACCACCTGATGACGTACCACGCCTTCCTTGTCGATCAGGAAAGAACCACGGAAAGCCACACCGGCTTCAGGATGCTCAACATCATAATCCTGACAGATAGAATGGGTCACATCGGCAATCAGAGGATACTTAACCGGGCCAATACCCCCTTCATTGATTGGCGTGTTACGCCATGCATTGTGAGTGAACTGGGAATCGATAGATACACCAATCACTTCAACACCACGCTTGGTAAATTCTTCCAGACGGTGATCAAATGCAATCAACTCGGAAGGGCATACAAAAGTAAAATCCAGTGGATAGAAAAAGATAACCGCGTACTTACCCTTGATGTTTGTACCCAGGTTATATTCATCAACAATTTCGCCATTTCCTAAAACGGCGGCCGCAGTAAAGTCCGGTGCCGGACGACCAACTAATACACCCATGACAGGCTCCTTATAATGTTTTGTTAAGGGGGGAATAGAACGGGGTTTATTCTATGCCCCGTCATATTCGACTTCAACTGATTCTTTGTGGGGTGATTTTAAGAAAATACCACGATAGAAACAATTTAATTTTTTATATGGGTTTGATTGATTTTAACAATCGGCCATTTATTTTGATTTAGGACGAAACGCCTTGATAACCGCTTCATTCACTTCCAGATAAGGCCCTTCAATCAGATCGATACAATAGGGAATAGCCGGAAAAACCGCATCCAGACATTCACGAATCGACTTGGGCTTGCCCGGCAGGTTCACAATCAACGAGCGTCCGCGAATACCCGCTGTCTGGCGAGATAAAATTGCCGTGGGCACATATTGCAGGCTCACCTGCCGCATCAGCTCACCAAAGCCGGGCATCATTTTATCGCATACGGCTTCAGTGGCCTCGGGCACCAGATCACGGGGCGCCGGTCCTGTGCCCCCGGTGGTAACAATTAAACAGCAATCTTCATTATCCGCCAGCTCTTTCAGGGTCTGCTCAACAACTGGCTGGTCATCACTGATGCAGCGATATACCGGCTGCCATTCACAACTTAAATAATCATTCAGCGTATCGATAATAGCCGGCCCGGAAAGGTCCTCGTATTCGCCACTGCTGGCCCGATCGGAAGCGGTTAATATGCCTATTTTTATATCTGCCATAAATCACCTGTTAGTTGCTGTAGCGCATTATATCTGAAACAGATGGCGCTATACTCATAAAAAACGGGAGAGATTGATGAGTAAACCCACGCAAGCCGAGCTGCAAACGGCGCTGGAACGGGCAGCGCAAATAAAAGAACATAATCAGGATGAGTATTTTCTGGCCAAGTCGCTGCTAAATCACCACTATCGTCTGCAATATCTGCAAGAGGTATTAAAAGCAGCCGATCTGTATATGAACCACGGCATGTCTGAGCAGGATCAGATGCATTTATTGCGCAGTATTGAAAAAGCCAAAGAAGCGGAATACCGCACGGCGAACCGGGAAGATGAACGTTTTGGGCTGGAGTAATTTTTGACGCGAAGGCGCAAAGGCGCGAAGTTTTTTGTGCAGGCTGTATAGCTGGAACAGAGATAAGCTGTTTCCTGTCAACATATGCAGTCATTCAGCTGTATTTTCAGGCAAATGCCCGCTTATCAGATGAACCTTCAATAAACTTATTTAAAGAATCTGAATAATTCATGCGTCCACATTTCGTATCCAGGCGCCTGCTTCTGCGCTACAAATAGGAGAATTCTTAAAAAAACACCATTAATTCTCCGCGCCTTTGCGCCTTCGCGTCAAAGCTTTTTTCGCATCAAAGCCT
>JALTRC010000412.1 GCA_026998145.1 Gammaproteobacteria bacterium | reverse complement strand
GGCATATCAAAATTCACCACATGGCTGATGCCTTTAATATCCAGACCACGGGCCGCCACATCGGTGGCCACCAGTATGCGCAGCTGGTTGCGGCTCAGTCGCTCAATGGTGCGACGTCGCTGCCCCTGCTTCATATCCCCATGCAGTGCAGCACAGCTCTGGCCTTCGGCTTTCAGCTGTTCACACAGCTCATCAGCGCCCCGTTTGGTGGCCGTAAACACAATAGCCTGCTGCACATCATCCTGATTCAGCAAATGGCTCAATAAAGAACGCTTGTGGCGGAAATCATCCGCCTGGTGGACCATCTGGCTAATGGATTCATGGCGACAGGTGACGCCTGCTACCTGTACTTTAGCCGGGTCATTTAAAATACTGCGGGCAATCTTTTTGATTTCCCCTTCCAGCGTGGCGGAAAACAATATGGTCTGACGGTTTTTCGGCGCCAGAGAAACCACTCGCTTCACATCATCGATAAAACCCATATCCAGCATACGGTCCGCTTCATCCAGCACCAGCACCTGCAGGCGGGAAAAATCAATGCGACCGGAATTAATGTGGTCGATCAGGCGGCCGGGTGTGGCTACCAGCAAATCCAGCTTCTGTTTCAGAGCGCGTATTTGCGGTGGATAAGGGGTGCCACCCACAATGGAAGTGGAACGCATGCGGGCATATTTGGTGAGTTTATAAATATTATCCGCCACCTGATTGGCCAGCTCCCGGGTGGGGGTTAATACCAGCACCCTGGGGCCATTGCCTTCTGCCGGCGCTTCGGTTAATAAACGTTGCAGGGCCGGCAGCACAAAAGCGGCGGTTTTACCCGTGCCGGTTGGCGCAGACGCCATAATATCCCGGCCTTCCATCTGGAAAGGAATGGCCTGTGCCTGTATGTCGGAAGGTGTGGTAAAACCGCAGTCGGCAACGGCTTTAAGCAGTCGCTCATCTAAAGAAAAATTCTGGAATGACAAAGTGTAACCCTATAGCTATCGACCTGGGGGTCGAGGATGTTTTCTGGATGGCGGTATATTCGCCAACCTTGAATGCATCAGGGTTGAGCCGCCTCATTTTGGCAGCGGAGTATACGCAAATAGAGCGTTAAAATCTATTTATATTAGAATATATTTATTTTTGGATTTTATCGATAATAGCCGTGGTTGAGCAGCCATCTTTCAGGGATAAAATCTTAACCTCGCCCCCTGCCTCCATAACGCAATCGCCACCGGCAATCTGATCCACCTGATAATCACCGCCTTTTACCAGCACATCCGGCAATAACTCACATATCAGCGCCTCAGGCGTATCCGTATCAAAATCCACCACCCAGTCCACACAGGCCAGCCCTGCCAGCACTTCCATACGGGAGGCCAGTGAATTCACCGGCCGGCTTTCGCCTTTTAAACGCTTCACCGAGGCATCCGTATTCACCGCCACAATCAGACGATTCCCCAGCTCCGCCGCCTCATGCAGATACTGCACATGGCCGGCGTGTAAAATATCAAAGCAGCCATTGGTCATCACCACCCGCTCCCCTTTCTGCCGGGCTGTTTTAATGGCAGTTGCTAATGATTCTGCGCTGATAATTTTTTGCAGATAATTATCTGCCGCCCCCGGCGCCGCCTTATCCAGTAATTCATCCAGCGTAACACTGGCCGCACCCAGACGCCCTACCACTATACCGGCTGCCACATTGGCCAGACGCGCCGCTTCCACATAAGACAGGCCGGCAGCAATGGCCGAGGCAAATACTGCAATCACCGTATCCCCTGCGCCGGTGACGTCATAAACATCCTTGGCCTCGGCAGAGAAATGCGTGGCCTGCCCCTGCTGCAATAAAGTCATCCCGGATTCGCTGCGGGTAATCAGCAAACTGTCCAGCTCAAGCTGCTCGATTAGTTGCAGGCCTTTGGCAACCAGCTCATTATCATGGGCACAGGGGCCAACAATATTTTCAAACTCGGACAGATTCGGTGTTAATAAGGTAGCGCCACGATATTTAGCAAAGTCATCCCCCTTGGGATCGACAATAACCGGGATGTCATGCTCCCGCGCATATTGAATATAAGGCTGGGGATCAGCCAGTGTTCCCTTGTTGTAATCGGACAATACCAGCACATCACAGTCGGCGCTGTGCTGTTCCAGTAACTGCAATAAATCCCGGGGATTAAATTCAAGGCGATCGGCTTCAAAATCCAGCCGGATCAACTGCTGATGACGGCTCAGCACACGCAGTTTGGTAATGGTGGTGCAGCACGCCTCATTTAATAAACAGGTCTGCACTTCGGCCTTGCGTAAAATCTGCTGCAACAAATGGGCATTTTCATCCTGCCCGGTAACCCCCAGCACCCTGGCGGCAGCTCCCACACTAATAATATTAGCGGCCACATTACCTGCACCACCGACGCGATCTTCTGCTTCATTCACCTTTACCACAGGCACAGGCGCCTCGGGAGATATACGTGAAGTAGAGCCGCTCCAGTAGCGATCCAGCATTAAATCACCCAGCACCAGTACGCGGGCGTTTTTGATTTTATTGAGATATGAGTTCATAAAAATAGTGTCTGCACTTTATTAAATAGCTGTATACGCTCTTTGATACGCATCATAACATTCAATAGGTTTTGCTTGAACGCCTGAAATTAACTGTCTTCTGGTCTCTTTTATGCAGATTATGTTTTGTAGGGATTTTATTCAGAACTCCCCAAACATAAGACACAATAGATTCGAGTCATTATTTTATAAATTTATTAACTCAGCCTTATCATGTTGAATATCAGTTTCAAAGCATTCATAGGCTGATACATTGGTTGCCTAAGTATTTCCAGTTATAATCATTCCACTCATCCACTGGAATCAACATGGTTTTTTCTTACTACATCATCAAATATCCATATACTTTAATATGGAAAATCAAAAAAGCACTGGGAAAAACAGATCCCGTTGTGCTTTATTGTGCCAATACTCTGGACTATCAAATTTTTTTACCTATCCAGAAACACCTAAAGACCTTACCCGTTGTCGCCAAGGACAAAAAAGCACAGCAGGAATTACGTGAAATTGGTGTAAACGCTTCTCGTCTGCCGTGTTTTCCAGATGGTGTAATCATGTGCCGTCAGGCAGCTTTTCGTTTTCCTGCAAGCGAGATCACTAAAATAGGTGTAAGCCACGGAGCCTATAATTTTAAACCGTTTGCCAGCGCTGAAAGCCATAACCTTCTTGACCGCTATTTTATGACTAGCTCCACCGATGTTAAGAATGCAGAAAAAGCGGGTATACGCAGTGCTTTCGCAGTAGGATACCCTAAGCTCGACCCCGCTTTTGATGGCACATACAATAAACAATATCTTAATAAGTTAGCTAAAAAAATTAAGCTTTCCCCCAACAAAAAAAATATCCTGTTTACTGCGACCTGGGACAAATCGGGACAGTCTGCAATACAACAATGGAGCGATAAGCTCGATCAATTTACAGCCGACTACAATGTAATGGTAACCGTACATCCATGGACATCTGAACAATATATTTCTGCTATTGAAAAAACACCCGGCGTTATTTTTATTCGCCACTATGATGTCATTGCCTATATTATGCTGACCGATGTATGCATTGG
>JALTRC010000411.1 GCA_026998145.1 Gammaproteobacteria bacterium | reverse complement strand
GGTAAGCGCTGGGAGCTGGATAAGGATCGGGCTGCCGGCTGTATTCGTAATAAGGAAAACGCCTATTCATTAGATGGTGGTCTGGCGGTGCTTTACGGCAATATTGCGGAAAACGGCTGCATTGTAAAAACCGCCGGTGTGGATGACAGTATTCTCAAATTTACCGGTCGGGCGCGGATTTTTGAATCTCAGGATGATGCAGTTGCCGCCATTTTAGACGATAAGGTGGTAGCCGGTGATGTGGTGATTATCCGTTACGAAGGTCCCAAAGGGGGGCCGGGTATGCAGGAGATGCTCTATCCCACGTCCTATCTGAAATCCAAGGGGCTGGGTAAGGTTTGCGCCCTGCTCACCGATGGCCGTTTCTCCGGTGGTACCTCCGGCCTGTCCATTGGCCATGCGTCACCGGAAGCGGCGGAAGGTGGCGCCATTGGTCTGGTGGAAGAAGGGGATAGCATTGAAATCGACATTCCCAATCGCCGCATCAATATGGCAATTTCAGATGATGAGCTCAAAGCTCGCCGCGAGGCCATGGAAGCACGGGGTGATAAAGCCTGGCAGCCACAAAATCGCCAGCGTGTTGTGAGCAATGCCTTAAAAGCCTATGCGGCCATGACCACCAGCGCCGATCGGGGCGCCGTTCGAGACATTAGTCAACTAAAGGGTTAAGACAATGCCAGTCACTGATTATTTATCCGGAATATTCGGCAATTCGCCGGTAAAACCCATGCAAAAGCACATGGCACAGGTGCTGTTATGTGTGCAGGAGCTGGTGCCGTTTTTTGAAGCGGTGATTGCCGGGGACTGGGATCAGGCCAAAAAGGTGCAGAAGCATATTTCAAAAATGGAAGGCGAGGCGGATGATCTGAAAACCCAGATTCGGATGCAGCTGCCCAAGGGTATGTTTATGCCGGTGTCCCGCCGTGATTTGCTGGAAGTGTTAACCATGCAGGACAAGATCGCCAATGTGGCCAAGGATATTGCGGGCATTATTCTGGGCCGCAAAATGGTGCTGCCTGAATCGATCGCCAGTGATTATATTCCCTTTGTGCAAAGGTGTGTGGATGCCTGTGAGCAGGCGCAAACGGCCATTAATGAGCTGGATGAGCTGGTAGAAACCGGCTTTAGAGGGCGCGAAGTGGAAGTTGTGCAAAAGATGATTAAAAAGCTCAATAAAATAGAAAGTGAAACGGATAAATTACAGCGCAAAATTCGCTATTCGGTATTCATGATTGAAAAGGATCTGCCACCTATCGATGTGATGTTCCTGTATAAGGTCATTGAATTAACCGGTGATGTGGCTGACCGTGCCCAGCAGGTTGGTAGCCGTTTGCAACTTCTATTAGCGAGATAAGCCCATGCAGATTATTAATGATTACGGCACCATTTTTTTGTTGCTGGCTGGCTTGTTTGGGCTGTTTATGGCCTGGGGGATTGGCGCCAATGATGTGGCCAATGCCATGGCCACCTCGGTAGGTTCCAAAGCCCTAACCATCAAACAGGCAATTATTATTGCCGCCGTTTTTGAATTTGCCGGTGCCGTGCTGGCTGGTGGATCGGTCACTAAAACTATTCGCAAGGGCATAGTGGATACCAGCGGCATTCTCGATCAGCCCGAGCTGCTGGTGTTTGGCATGCTGGCCGCCTTGCTGGCCGCCGGCTGCTGGTTGTTGATTGCCTCCAGCAAGGGCTGGCCGGTTTCCACTACCCATTCCATTGTGGGCGCTCTGGTGGGCTTTTCCATGGTGGGTATTGGCATGGATGCGGTGCAATGGGGCAAGGTGGGTTCGATTGTGATGAGCTGGGTGGTGTCGCCGGTACTGGCGGGTGCCATGTCGTTTATGCTGTTTAAAAGTGTGCAATGGCTGATACTGGATAAACGCAATCCCATTGAGCAGGCCAAACGCTATGTGCCTTTTTATATGTTTCTGGTGGGCTTTATTGTGTCTCTGGTTACCCTGTTTAAAGGCCTGAAACATGTGGGTCTGGAAATGACCGCCAATCAGAATTATGTTATTGCTACGGTTATTGGCGTGGCCATTATGCTGGTGGGTAAATGGTTTATCAACCGGATTCAGATCGATCCCAAAGCCGATCGTGATTTTCACTATACCAATGTGGAAAAAATCTTTGCGGTGTTAATGGTGGTGACATCCTGTGCCATGGCCTTTGCCCATGGTTCCAATGATGTGGCCAATGCCATAGGCCCGGTGGCTGCGGTGGTGAGTATTGTGACCTCCGGGGGGGATATTGCGGGCAAGTCGGCATTATCTTTATGGGTGCTGTTATTAGGCGGTGCTGGTATTGTGATTGGCCTGATGATGTATGGTAAAAAGGTGATTGCCACCGTGGGCAATAATATTACCGAGCTCACCCCCAGCCGTGGTTTTGCGGCAACCCTGGCAGCGGCCACCACCGTGGTGCTGGCATCGGGAACCGGCCTGCCAATTTCCACCACCCATACCCTGGTAGGAGCGGTGCTGGGTGTGGGTATTGCCCGTGGTCTGGCGGCGCTGAATTTAAGCGTGATTCGTAATATCTTTTTATCCTGGATTATTACCCTGCCGGCAGGCGGAATTCTGGCGATTATCTTCTTCTACCTGCTAAAAGCCATTTTTAGTTAAGCCTGGGGAAAACCATGAAACTGGGAACACCATTATCCCCATCTGCCACCAAAGTCATGCTGCTGGGCAGCGGCGAGCTGGGCAAGGAAGTGATCATAGCCCTGCAACGGCTGGGGGTGGAAGTCATCGCCGTGGATCGCTATGAAAATGCGCCCGGCCATCAGGTCGCCCACCGTGCCTATGTCATTGATATGACTGATGGTGCTGCCCTGCGCCAGCTTATTGAACATGAAAAGCCCCATCTGGTCGTACCAGAGATCGAAGCCATTGCCACCGATACCCTGGCCGAGCTGGAGGCGGAAAAACTCACCACGGTGATCCCCACTGCCCGCGCCACCCAGCTCACCATGAACCGGGAAGGCATCCGCCGGTTGGCTGCCGAGGAACTGGGGCTGGCCACCTCCCCCTATGCTTTTGCCGGCTCAGAAGCCGAATTACGTGCGGCTATTGATAATGGCATTGGCTACCCCTGTATTATCAAGCCGGTGATGTCGTCTTCTGGCAAGGGGCAGTCGCGCCTTGAGTCGGCAGAGGATATTAAAGTCGCCTGGGAATATGCTCTGAGCGCCGGGCGGGTGAGTCAGGCCAAAGTGATTGTGGAAGGGGTGGTGGATTTTGATTATGAAATCACCCAGCTGACCGTGCGGGCAAAAAATCCCGATGGAAGCATCGATACCCATTATTGCGCTCCGGTCGGGCATGTGCAGAAAGACGGGGACTATGTGGAAAGCTGGCAGCCCCAGCCCATGTCGAAAACTGCGCTGGAAAAATCCCGCCAGATGGCCGGGCAGGTAACGGCTGCGCTGGGTGGTCTGGGATTGTTCGGGGTGGAGCTGTTTATCAGGGGAGATGATGTGTGGTTTAGTGAAGTCAGCCCACGCCCCCATGATACGGGGCTGGTGACCCTGGTGACCCAGTGGCAATCGGAGTTTGCCTTACATGCTCGTGCTATTTTAGGCCTGCCGGTGGATACCAGCCTGCGCAAT
>JALTRC010000410.1 GCA_026998145.1 Gammaproteobacteria bacterium | reverse complement strand
AATCAGCAGATGCCGGAGAAGCCATTCCACGAATATGGCATTTGAAGTCCACCACATTGTGGAAGCTTGGGCGCAAAAAAGACAGTTGGAAAGTTCTGCAGGAAGCGGAAAAAAAATTCCCGGAAGATAGTAGCTTTTTACGCAAGCAGGTGTTTCTGCTGATTGATATGGGTCTGTATCAGACAGCTGCGGACACAGGTTTAAGCTATTTACAGAAACATCAAACCTCATTGCTTGATTATCTGGCCATTGGCAAGGCACTGGCTGCCAGTCATCAAATGGATAAGGCTTTAGTATTTCTTGAAAAAGCCGTTCTTAAATACCCTTATAGTGCAAAGGCCAAAGCCGTTTTAGCCCATGTATATATAAAACAGCATGAATATGCTGCGGCAGCTGATTTAATGGAACGGGCAGCTATTAAAAATAGAGTGCTGTTACTGGATGCCGCCGAGTTGAGGAAAAAATCCGGGCAGCTGAATCGGGCTCTGTATTTGAATTCTCAGGTTATTGATCAACATAAAAAGTTAAAACAGCGTCTGGCACTGCTGCTGGGTTCAGGCCAGTATGATCAGGCAGCCGGTATGGAAAATGATTTATACCGTACAGGCCTGCTGGCGGATGAAAGTATTCGTTATGCACTGGCTTATGCCTTTTATCGATCGGGTATTTTTGTATCCGCCAATGATTATCTGGATACCCTGACATCACCTGGAATGTTTAGCAAGGCGGCCGTGCTTCGATCTGCCATGGAATCCTGTGCTTCAGAACCCTGGAAATGTATTAACTAGGTAGCCTCTGAATAACTCATGAACTCACATTTCACATTTAAAATACGCGGCTTCAGCGTTGCGAATCCACGCATTTTAAACGCAAACTGTTTCGTCCAGAGTTAATCAGAGGCTCCCTATGGCTTCCTTAGTTTCTTATTTGTTCCTGCCTTATTGAGTTTTATTATGCGTCTTAAACTATTTGTGCTAACAGCATTTTTTCTGGTTTCATTTTCTGCATTATCTGAGTCTTCTGATAAAGCCAGAGTGTCAGTCTATCTGTTTGATGGAGGGGAACCGGTGAATCATGGGGCTTTATATATTAATCATAAAAAAATAAAACGCAGTAATCAGGATGGCGCTATGCATTTTTTGATGGCGCCGGGAAAATATAGTGCACAGTTAAAAACGGATAATGTCACGCAAAATCTGATGCTGTCACTCAGTAAGTCTGAACGGGTTCTGTATATTCTGTTTAAGCAGAAAAATGATAAATCTTTTAGTATTGAAATTGAAAGCTCAAAATCCGGTCATCAGCTGCTTGAAAATATTGTTGAGACAGATCAGACCATATCATCAAAAATTGGCCGAATAACAGGTCAGGTTAAATCACTGGAAACCGGTGTGGCTATTGCAAAAGCCCGTGTGTATATATCGGGAATACGAAAAGTTATTAAAACGGATAATGATGGGCGCTTTAGTGTAGAGGTTCCCATAGGCACTCATAGTCTCTCGGTATTGCATAATGATTACAGTACACAGACTATTCGTGATCTGGATATAGAGGAAAATAAAACAATCTCAAAAGATATTGAGCTCACGCCAAAAGCCGTAGAGCTGGATGAGTTTATCGTGGAAGCGCCTGCAATCGAGGGCGGTTATTCAGCCTTAGTAGAAGAGCAGCGCAATACATCCGCTGTGGCAGAAGTCATTGGCGCTGACCAGATGTCTCAGTCTGGTGATTCTGATGCGGCTTCGGCCTTAAAGCGGGTTACCGGTTTAACGGTTGTGGACGGTAAATATATTTATGTGCGGGGACTGGGTGAACGTTATTCCAGCACCACCTTAAATGGTGTGGGTATGCCCAGCCCGGATCCTACCCGCAAGGTTGTACCGCTGGATTTAATTCCCAGCGGAATGATAGAAAGTATTGTAATCCAGAAAACCTTTTCACCGGATATGCCCGGTGACTTTGGCGGCGGTACTATTCAGATTAGAACCAAATCCATTCCCGATAATAAAATTCGTAAACTTTCAGCCAGTTTAGGTGGAAATAGTCAATCAACCTTTAAGGATGGCCAGTCATATAAGGGGGGTAGTACGGACTTTTTAGGAATAGATGATGGTACTCGTAAAATGCCTCCTTTACTGGATCAGCTTACTGAAGGTGGTCGCAGGCCTTTAAGTTTATTGAATGCAGCTGACAGGGAAGCGGCTGGCGAGTCATTGCCGGTTAATTATGAAATGACAAGCCAGAAGATAAATCCTGATCTGGGTTTAAAGATGAATTTTGCAGATCGATTTGAATCCTACAATAGTGACTGGGGCTGGGGCTATAACTTTTCATTTAATTTTAAAAACAAAACCCGTTATCGTGAAGAGTATCGAGCTAACTATGGTTTGTCCGGTGGCTCTAGCAGTGGCCTGGTAGCGCTGGATGAAACTCAACGTAAACGAACGGAAAATGAAGTGGACTTAGGAGGCGTATTAAATCTGTCCCTTGAGCTGGGTAATAATCATAGCCTTAACAGTACCAGTTTACTCACTCGTAAAACCAGTAATACCATTATTTTTGATGATTCCTATTTGTCCGAGAATGATATTTTTGCACGGGATACGACCTTTGAGTGGGTTGAGCGACAGCTGTTTTTGCAGCAGTTCAGAGGGGAGCACTTTTTTCCTGAATTAAATGATATAAAACTTAACTGGGTGGCATCATTTTCGCAGGCGCAACGCTATGAGCCGGACACCCGCTTTTATCGCTATGAGAAGAAAGCAGATGGTAATTATGCTTTTTCACAAACTAACCAGTCAAATCAGACCAGCTTTGAAGATTTAACCGATACGGTAAGCAGTCTTGGATTTGATGTCGAATTACCCATATATGATCTGTTTCCCCGTCAGGTGACACTTAAGGCTGGTATGTTGACGGAAACCAAGCAGCGGGATAGTGGTATTTTAAATTTTAGATTTGTGACTGACTGGTCGATTAATAATATTGATCCGAATGTTTTATATGCGCAGAATCCTGAAGATATATTAAATGATCAGTATATTGATCCCAATGGTTATGTTTTACGAAACACCACATTACCAACAGATAACTATACGGCCAGCCAAACAGTGACTGGCAGTTATTTGATGGCGAATTTTAATATTACTGACAATATCAGGTTTATGACAGGAGCACGTCTTGAAACATCGGAGCAAAAAGTATCAACATTTAAATTAACATCACCTGATAGTAAACAGACGGATTCATTGAATAATACGGATCTGCTGCCTGCCTTAAATATGATCTGGCAATATTCTGAAAAGCAGCAATTACGATTTGCTTTTAGCCAAACCGTTAACCGGCCTGATTTTAAGGAATTGTCCAGGGCACCTTATCTTGACCCAGAGAGTCGTGATGTTGTCATTGGTAATCCGAATCTGCGTCGAGCCTTAATTACCAATTACGATATACGCTGGGAATGGTATATGACGCAGTTTGAAACCCTGTCGGTGGCTGGATTTTACAAGATATTTGAAGACCCTATTGAGCGGGTTATCCGGCTGGGAGCAGGCGGTGTACGAGAATTTGCCAATGCGGATCAGGCGCAGAACTATGGACTGGAATTCCAGAGCCGTGTGTGGTTATCCCGTTTCTTTGGTCAGAGTCTGTCAAGATTTTATTTTGAAAATAACTTATCTCTCATTGAATCAAATGTGCTTCTGGGTGCATCAGGTGCTCAGCAAACTACCAATAATCGTCCTTTGCAGGGTCAGTCTCCCTGGATTATTAACCTGACACTTGGATATGAAAATTTAGTTAGTAATATTAAATCCGCTCTATTATTTAATATGTTTGGCGAGCGTATTATAAGCGTTGGGGTTTCTGGTTTGCCGGATGCTTATGAGCAGCCATTTCCTCAGCTTGATTATGTGTACAGCCAACGCATATATGAGGGTAATGAAGATAAACTGAATTTTAAATTTAAAATAAAAAATATTCTTGATTCGCAATATGAAGTATTGCGGGGGGATGAAGTCGAAAAATCTTATCAGAAGGGTGTTTCGGTTAAGGCAAGTCTTGAGTATAAGTGGAAGTAGGGGATGAGTATTAGTTAAAAGTTAAAAAAGAATATGACTAAAGACTAAAAATGTAATACAACTATCACAAAGCCATCAAAAAACTGTCACATTCCTCCAATACACTGTCTCCATAGTCTTAATGACTTAATATTTTTATTAACTGGAGATAAATAATGTCTTTTAGAAAATCATTACTGGCCCTGAGCGTTTCATCGGCTTTATTAACACTTGCTGCATGTAGCAGCAGTAGTACAGATAATACTGATGGAACAGGCGGTTCTACAGGAAGTCTTTCAAGCAAAACTATTGGGCTGACTAACGATAATGTTTACGTTCTGGCTACAGGTTTTCCCGGTACAATTATCGGTAATGGTGATGCCGCTGATGGTGATACCAGCAATGATGATGATATGACCCTGAATATCGAAGCGGGTACATTGATTCTGGGTAGCGAAAAAGAAGCTCTGGTTATTTCTCGTGGATCTAAAGTGAATATTTCCGGTACACAGGCTGATCCTGTTGTAATGACGTCTAAAAAGCAGTTTGATGATTGGGTCGCCGGTGGTAACGGTACGGCTGGCCGAGGTGAGTGGGCTGGTTTTGCTCTGATGGGTTATGCAAAAACTAATGAATGTGGTACGCCTTGTGATGTGGCATCTGAAGGCAATATTGGCGCTTATGGTGGTACCAATGATGCAGATAATTCTGGCAGCATTGACTACCTGGTTGTACGCCACGCCGGTAATGATCTGGATGGTAATGGTAATGAGCTGAATGGTTTCACTCTGTTCGGAGTAGGTTCAGGTACACACATGAGCCATATTCAGGTTCATAAAGGTCTGGATGATGGTATTGAACACTTCGGTAGTGCGGACTTTATGGATCACATTGTATTAACGGATAATGCGGATGACGGCTTTGACTGGGGTCAGGGTTATACGGGTGGTGCCCAGTTTATTATTGCCAAGCAGGCCGATGATGATGGTGACCGTGGTATTGAAGCAGATAATGACAAGGGCAGCCCTCTGGCAACACCAGTATCTCTGCCGACTCTGGCCAATATGACATTTATCGGTCCGGTAAATCCTTCAACTGAAGCTTCAACTGCTGATGGTATTTTATTACGTCGCGGTACCGGTGCAAAAATCTATAACACTATCGTTTATGGTGCACCTGATAACTGTTTAGATATCGATGAAAAAGCAACAATGGAAATGGCTGTTGCTGCAGCAAATACAACACCATTTAATTACACCGGTAAGCTGATGGTTCAAAATACCTTCCTGTCCTGTGCTACATCAACTGCACTTAAAACAGCTGATCAGGATCTGGATGGTGATGGTGTTAATGATACATTTGATGCTTTCGGTCTGCCAAGCGTGTCTCAATGGTTTGCTGAGTCTGGTACAGGTAATAATGCTGCGGCTGTTGCTGAGCTGAATACAGATACAACAGCAGGTCCTATAGGTGTTCCAGTTGGTACTTTTGCAAGCACGGTTAAGGGTAGTGCGCTGGCCATTAATCTGGGTGGAAATTTTGTGGCAACTGATTATGCCGGTGCATTTGATCCAACGGCAACAACACAATGGACGGATGACTGGACAGTTGGTTTGAACGGCAATACGACTGTATGGCAACCTGCTTCTTCGGGAACTCTGGCCGGCAATACACCGGTTGCTGATGGCACTTGTCCAGAAGGTACTACAGCTGTAGGTAAAACATCTTTACCTGATGGCCAGCCTGGTGAAATGGATATTTGTCAGCTTGAAGAGCGTTATGATGCAACTGATGTAAATTAATCAACGCTTTTATAATAATAAAGCTACTGCTGTATTTTTAAATACAGTCATTGAAGGCCGCATTTTGCGGCCTTTTTCAGGTTTGGCCTATGTGTTATAAAATCGATTGCAGTTGTTTTAGCAACGACTGTCGACCATCTTTTAAATAACCCTGTAATTGTGTTTCAGTAATATTCAGTGCTTTGCAGCATTCCTGATAATTAAGGCCAAATATGTCAATCAGACTAATGGCTTTCTTCTGCATATTTGGTAAGTTATTCAGTGAATGATTAATCAGGGATTGTTTGATAGATTCAATATTAGCATGTTCAGGATTGTATTTTTTTTGATATGAAAATATTGAAATGACTTTATTGGAGATATTTTGTGGGGATAAAGCAGTTGTCATTTTAACGCCTTTAGTATTTATATACCCATTCATCCTGGCGGATGAATGGATATACCCTTATCTTATTTTACAGGAATAGGTTTAAGTTTAAGATCATCCGTAGATGCTTTTACAAAACCATATTGGTTATAGATGTTCTGGGCATCATCCGTTCCCAGATAGGATAGAAAACGATAGCCGTTATAGGGGTTTTTGGCTGATTTTAGTGTGCCAATGGCGTAACCGACTTTATGGGCCATATTGTAGGGGGCGGGAATACTAACACCTTCAATAGCACGGTTGCCGGCTTTTGCATGTTTTACTTCTGTGGTCCAGACAATGCCGGTATCAGCCTGTCCATTTTCAATACGGAAAGGGGTTTCACGATGGTGGCGCTTGGTAAACCAGGTTTTGTCTTTTATTGCCCAGCAGCCCCTGCATTTTTTATCTGCGGTAACGGTTTCATAAATGCCCAGATCTTTTAGCATCTGTGATCCGTAAAACTTAAAAATACCTTCGGTTAATGGGTTTGGGAGAGAGTTTACAACATCATCACGGGCCATATCTTTGGGGCCTGAAATGTTTTTAGGGTTGCCTTTGGCAACCATCAGCTCCAGCTTATTATGGGTATAGATCATATAATCATCCATCTTGCCTTTTTTCTTCAGCTTCTTAAGGTGGCCAAGATTGACGCTGGCGAATAAGTCAGGTGTGCTGGAGGTTTTTTTGCCGTTGATTTTTCCCTGCTTTAGAATCTGGCCTTTTAAAATTTGACCCGGAGGGATGGTCTCCACATATACTGTTTTAATATCTGGGTTTTTGCTCTGGAAATCTTTAATAACCGATTCCATTGCCATAAACTGATTGCCGGCAAGATACATAACAAGGTCTGAGGTGTAGGAATCACCGATCTGGCCATATTCGATTTCACCATTGGCATGAAAGGTTCGATAATCATGGCCATGACCTGCATCTTTGGCTGCGAAAGCCGTGCCTGCTACAAGGCTTACGGCAATCAGGCTACTGAATGAAAGGGATTTGAGGTGTCTGTAACTTAGCATGGTTTCTCCAATATCATTTATTAGAATTGAAGTTTTATGCTATTCATTTCCGCCTGTAAAAATAACTGTAGCCTGCCCCATAATGATCTAGGGTATACCCCAGTGTATTGATGATTTCAGTTGATTTATGTGTGCAAATTAAACTGCATGACCTGTCTAACAAGCTCGGTTGCCGATGTAACCTGCATTTTGCTCATCAGGTTGGAGCGGTGTAGTTCTACTGTTTTGATACTGATGGATAGTTTGTCGGCAATAATTTTATTGGGTATTGAGGCCAGCACATGCTCAAGTACCTGTTTTTCTCTGGGTGTGAGTGATTGAATCCGTTGCTCAATCTGCCGGATCTGGCTGCGTTGTTTCTGGTTATCTTCATCAAATGCGATGGCGTTCTGAATTCTTTCAAGCATTAAAGAATCATTATAGGGCTTCTCAATAAAATCAAAGGCACCAGCTTTCATGGCCCGTACAGCCATGGCAACATCTGCATGTCCGGTCATAATAATAACCGGCAGGTTATAATTCTGTTGCCTGATTTGCTGGAATAATTCCATGCCGTTTATATCGGGCATTCGAACATCAAGAATTAAACAACCGGATATTTCAGGGCTGGTTTCACCCAGAAATAATTGAGCATTACTAAATGATTTAACCTTAAGGTTTACAGATTCTATTAACCATTCAAGGGATTCTCTGGCATATTGATCATCATCAACGATATAGACTTTGGTATTCATTTAAACAACTTCTGATTTTAGTTCAAAATAAAAACAGCTTCCCCGATCCGACAGGGGTATTACACCTATAGAGCCTTCATGGGCTTCAATAATTGATCGACTAATTGAAAGACCCATGCCCATACCCTCATCCTTGGTGGTGTAAAAAGCATTAAAAATTTTTGATTTTTCTTTTTGATCTATGCCGCTTCCATTATCGGAAACCGATAGACGTATGCGATTATGATGCTGTTCAGTTTTGATGCTGAGTTTTCGCTCATCAGGCGCAATATTTTTCATGGCATCGATGGCATTCCGAATAAAATTTAATATCACCTGTTCTATTTGAGTGCGGTTGGCATGGATATGGGACAATTCTTTATCCAGGGATAAATCCAGGGACACAGAATTACGGTTAATATCAGATGATATTAAGTCAAGCAGTTTAATGACCAGATTATTCAGTTGTATTTTCTCTATACAGGTATCACCTTTTTGTAAAAAATCCCGTAGTTGGCGAATAATACTGGATGCCAGTGAGGCGCTTTCGATTGTTTTTTCAAGTCCGGATCGTAATTTATTACTGTCGTGTTTTTTTGAATTGAGTAAGCGTAAACAAACGCTGCTGTAATTACTGGCTGCGGTTAAGGGTTGGTTGAGCTCATGTGCCAGATTGGCTGCCATTTCACCCATAACATTCATTCGGGATACACGGTAGAGTTCGGCCTGATGTTGTTGCTTATCATCCAGAGCATATTGTTTTTCTATTTCACTACCAATCCACTGGGCCATAACCTGTAATAAATTATGATCCCATTGCGTGTAAGCAGCTTGTCGTGACTGGGTATCGGCAAACTCCAGAATACAATGGGCTTTGCCTTTGACGTAAACGGCTGTTGCCAGATAACTTTTAAACTCGGACCGCCCACAACTATGAATATTATTATCTGTGGTATTCAGCTCGGGAATATCCAGAGGTTGTTCATTTTGTTGAATGATTTTTTTTGCACAGGCCGGGCTTAATGGGCTAATCTTTTCAAGATTAATAGAGCTGTCACTGGATAGTGTGCATATTCTTTCTTGACTGGATGTCAGGCTGGATAAAATGGCAATCGGCAGTCGATAATATTCTCTCCCAGTTTCAAGCAGGCGGAGTAGTTTCTGTTTATGGGATAATTCTGTATCAATGGCTATATCAACCAGATCATGTAATGCTTTCTGACTTCTCTGTAGTGCAACATTGGTGTTTTTAAGTTGGGTTGTGCGTGATTCAACGCGTTTTTCAAGTGAGTCTTTGTATTTAGAAAGTTCCTTCTGAGATGATTTTCTTTCATTGATTTCATCCCGTAGTTGTATTTCCGTTGTTTTAAGACGCCGATTGGTTCGGGTGATATAGGCATTAATCGCAATAAGAAAAATAAAAAACATACTGGCGACAATGATCCAGGGAGCATATTTTTTTATAATGTCTTCAATGGAGGTGTATTTTAATGCCTCATAGGGGGCAATCTTCAGGCTTCTCATTAAATCGTGAACAGGGGTGTAATCTAAAGGAACGGTCCAGCCTGCCATGTGGGCAGACTGTGCAGCAGGGTGGTTTTCCGGCATGGATAGCAGAATCTGTGCAACCTGTTTGGCCAGTACCCGTGATGTCTGCCTGTTTTTGGAGAAGGGCCATTCTGGATAAAGGTCGGTACTCAGTGGTATATCATTGTCAGGGTCTTTTACATTGAGAATGCGAAAGTCACTGAGTTTAAATATACCGTCATCTATCATGCGCAGCAGTGTTTCGGATCTAACAGTGGCTGCATCTATCTTCCGGTTATAGACAGCCAGAGCAAT
>JALTRC010000409.1 GCA_026998145.1 Gammaproteobacteria bacterium | reverse complement strand
GCCAAAAGCGAAATCCGGCAGTGCTAATCAGCACCACTAGTGTTTAGTTTTGCTTAAAAACAGCGGTCTCTGGCCGCTGTTTTTTTATGCCGCAGATAAAATTTTATTATTTATAGAAAACTTATAGAGGGCTTTATCTGTTTAAAAAAATGAAAACTTTTAGACAAATGCGATAAAAACAGACTTGACAAGATTTAATCCTGAAGAATATGCCACAATAATGCGAAAACCCATTGACACGGCGCTTTGCGGGCTGGTATAAATCTCGCGGCTGAACAAGAAAATACTTTTTAAGTATTAATAAAACAAATATTCCGGGCTTTATTAAAACATCTCGAAATTTTGAAATACTACGTTCCTGTAATTACATACCTAACAAGGATCAATAATGAATAAATCTGAATTAATTGACGCAATTGCTGAAAAATCTGGCCTGTCAAAAGCTGACTCTGGTCGTGCGCTGGATGGTTTTATCGAATCAATTAGTGGTGCATTAAAAAATAATGATCAAGTGACTATTGTTGGCTTTGGTACATACCTGGTACGTCAACGTGCTGCACGCACCGGTCGTAACCCTCAAACAGGTGCAGAGATTCAGATTGCTGCGGCCAATGTTCCTGCATTTAAGCCTGGCAAAGCATTAAAGGATGCCGTAAACTAGCGCTCCTCAAAACGGCGGGTGATTAGCTCAGTTGGTAGAGCGTCGCCCTTACAAGGCGAATGTCGGGGGTTCAAATCCCTCATCACCCACCACTGGACCGGTAGTTCAGCTGGTTAGAATGCCGGCCTGTCACGCCGGAGGTCGCGGGTTCGAGTCCCGTCCGGTCCGCCATACAAAGTAAAAGCCTCTCTGATCTCAGAGGGGCTTTTTTGTGTTACGGATTCATACGGGACGAGAACCCGGGTTCGACAAAATCGCCGGGAGCGATTTTGAACGCGATCGCTTTAAATCGCGGCCCGCAGGGCGCAGGGCAGGAGGCCCTGCGTAGTCCCGTCCGGTCCGCCATACAAAGTAGAAGCCTCTCTGATCTCAGAGGGGCTTTTTTGTTTTACGGATTCATACGGGACGAGAACCCGGGTTCGACAAAATCGCCGGGAGCGATTTTGAACGCGATCGCCTTATATAAAAAATTTTAACCGATATGGATTTCTGTTGTTTTTTCCCGATAAAAGCTAAATAAATCCAATCCAGCCGGCATACAGTCTTTAGCTTAAGAGCCGTCTCTAGTATGATTCACCCTCAAATAAAAATGTATACGGGCGAACAGTGTTTTATAAAGTCGCGCCCAGAGAATCACCATAGGATATTCACTCAATGTTACAAACCATTAATGATAAGGCCAAGGGCATACTCGGCTGGGTAATTATTGCTTTTATTTCAGTGCCTTTTGCACTCTGGGGTATTCAGGAATATATTGGTGGCGGTCCCCAGCCATTTGCAGCAAAAGTGAATGATATAGAAATAACACCGGCTGAATTCGATCAGGCGGTGGAGCGTCAGCGTCAGCAGCTGGCATCCATGTTCGGTGGACAGCTGCCCAGTAATCCCGAATTTGATAAAAGTATTAAACAGCAGGTTATTAATCAGTTAATTAACCGTAAGCTGCTGGAAGATTACACGGAAAAAGCCGGTTTCAATATTAGCAATAAACTGCTTGCCCAGAATATTCAGAAAATGAAAGTGTTTCAGGATGATGGACACTTTGATGCGAAAAGCTATAAGAAAATTGTTAATTCTCAGGGCATGAGTGTGGGGCAGTTTGAATATGTCTTTAAGCAGGATCTGAAAGTACAGCAGGTGCAGGATGGCATCAGTAAAACGGCTTTTGTCAGCCCTGCGGAAGTGAATCTGGTTGATCGTATTCAAAACCAGTTGCGCGATGTCAGTTATGTTGTTTTTGAGCAGTCTACCTATAAAGATAAAGTAAAGGTTACGGAAGATGAAATTGCTCAATACTACGAAGAAAACAAGCAGAATTACCTGAGCCCTGAAACCACCAGCATTGCCTATATCGAATTAAATGCCGATAACATTAAGCCGGAGAGTGAAATCAATGAGGATGAGTTACGTCGTCAGTATGATGAATATGTAGCAGGTATTGCAGCAGATGAAGAGCGTAAGGCGCGCCACATTCTGGTACAGCTTAAAGACAGTGACGATGAAGCAACGCAGCAGCAGAAAAAACAGAAAATTGAAGCCGCCCGTCAGCGTATTGCCAAAGGCGAATCATTTGCTAAGGTGGCAAAAAGTGTTTCAGAAGATCCCGGTTCTGCATCACAGGGTGGTGAACTTGGCTGGATAGGCAGGGGCATGATGGTGCCTGCATTTGAGGAAAGCTTATTTAAGTTGAAAAAGGGTGAGCTATCCGGCGTTATTCAAACAGAATTTGGTTATCACATTATTCAGCTGGAAGACATTAAAGGTAAAAAGCCTGAAAGCTTCGAGCAGAAACGTGCAGAGCTGGTAAAAGCCCAGCAGCAACAGGAAATTGATAACCTGTTTTATGAGCGTTCGGAATTAATGGCAACAACCGCCTATGAAAATGATGATTCACTGGAGCCGGTTGCAGAGGCTTTGTCTGAATCAATCAAACATTCTAAAAGCTTTAGCCGAACAGCGGGTAGTGGCATTGCCAGTAACGAGAAAGTTCGTCAGGCGGCATTCAGTGATTTACTGTTAAAAGAAGGCCGCAACTCCGATGTGATTGAGCTGGGTAAAAATCATATTGTTGTACTGCGAACAGAGCAGCATCATCCGGCGAAACCTTTAGCCCTTGCTGAAGTTAAAGAGCAGGTTAAACAGGCTTTAATCAATAAGAAAATACAGCAGTTAGCTCAGGCAGATAGCCAGGCACTGATTGCCGAGTTACAGAAATCTGCATCCCTGCCAGCGCTTGCCAAAGCGAAAAAACTGCCGCTAAAACAGCTTGGCTTTATTAATCGTAAATTTGCCGATGCAGACCGTCTGGTGGTGAATGAAGCTTTCTCAATGGCAAAACCCTCAGATAAACCGGTGTATAAAACAGTTGCGCTGGCCAGAGGCCTGGCTTTAGTTGCAGTAAACGGGGTTAAGGATGCAGACAAACTTGATGCAGCAGAAACCAGACAGTTACAGCAGCAAATGGAAGCCGATTTATCCGGTCGTGAACTGATGGCATTTATCGGTCAGCTTAGAGAACAGGCTGATATTATTATTGCTGACAAGTTATACGACGAATAATGATTAAAAAATATCGCCAGCTGGCACTGCACTGGCAGATATTAATTGCACTTTTACTGGCGGTTATTGCCGGCGCTCTGTCGGGTAAAGATGCCGGCCTGTTTGGTGTCAGCTTTTATCAGCTATATGATTTTTTTGGTACCTTATTTCTTAACGCACTAAAAATGCTGATTGTGCCACTGATCGTTTCTTCGATTATTGTGGGCATGATGGGCATAGGTTCAGGCGAAACCCTTGGGCGTCTGGGGGGCAAAACGCTGGTTTACTATGCCACCACAAGTCTGCTTGCTATCTTAACCGGCCTGCTTATTGTAAACCTCACTAATCCCGGCATTATTGACGGCGCTCCGGCAAAAGAGGCGATTGGCTTATCTGAGTTGCCCAGTCATATTTCTGAAAAGGTTGAGGGTAAGGGAGGCGCCGATATAGTCGCGGTTTTTTTGCGAATGGTACCAACGAATATCGTATCCGCCGCAGCTGAAGGAAAAATGCTGGGGCTGATTTTTTTCAGCTTACTGTTCGGTTATTTTCTTACACGCATTAAGGATCCACAGGCCACGACCCTGAAAAACTTCTGGCAGGCGGTGCTGGATGTAATGATGGAAATGACCGACTGGGTGATGAAATTTGCGCCCATTGGTGTATTCGCATTAGTGGCGAAAGTTGTTGCGGTTTCCGGTTTAGATGCATTCAAACCGCTGATGATTTTCTTTGCTACGGTTTTGCTGGCGCTGGCTGTACATTTTCTTTTTACCATGTCGTTAATCTTAAAATATATCGCCAGGGTAAAACCCAAATTGCATTATCAGGCTATGAGCCCGGCACTATTAACCGCTTTCTCAACCAGCTCATCTTCTGCAACCCTGCCATTAACCATGGACTGTGTGGAACAGCGAGCGGGTGTGTCCAATAAGGTCAGCAGTTTTACCCTGCCTTTAGGGGCCACGGTTAATATGGATGGCACCGCACTGTATGAGTGTGTGGCGGCGATGTTTATCGCCCAGGCTTATGGACTGGATTTAAGTTTTCTCACCCAGTTTACCATTGTGCTGGTAGCGCTGGTTACCTCCCTGGGTGTCGCGGGAATACCATCAGCCAGTCTGGTGGCCATTAGTATTATTCTGGCAACCATTGGACTGCCAATGGAAGCGGTGGGGCTGATACTGGCGGTGGATCGGGTACTGGATATGTGTCGTACCGCAGTGAATGTATTCAGTGATTCTGTTGCCGCAGTGGTCATCGGGCGTCTGGAAGGGGAAGAGGGTATCCTGCAAGGGGATGTAACAGAGTTAAGGAAACTCTGATTGCCATTATCTTTGATGGAAAATAAAAAATATTTTAAATGCAGGTCGCGGAAAATATCTGCAACAGCAGTCTGTATAAAACAAACCGGAAAGCTATTCCTCTGCGTTGGTCATCAGCCCCACAATATTAAATCCGCTATCCACATAAAGCACTTCGCCGGTAATGCCCCTGGCCAGTTCCGAGCTTAAAAACGCAGCTGAGTTGCCCACATCTTCAATCGTCACATTGCGTCGCAATGGCGCATTGTTTTCCACATGGCTGAGTATTTTTCCAAAGCCGCCAATACCGGATGCGGCCAGTGTTTTAATCGGCCCGGCAGAAATCGCATTAACCCGAATACCTTCCGGGCCCAGATTATTAGCCAGGTATCGCACATTGGCTTCCAGGCTGGCTTTTGCCAGCCCCATCACGTTATAACCGGAAAAGGTTCGCACTGCGCCCAGATAACTTAAGGTGACAATGGCTGCGTCAGGGCGATTTTGCATCATATGGCGGCCGGCTTTTGCAATGGCGGCCAGACTATAGGAACTAATATCGTGGGCCGTATTAAAACCATCACGGGTCAGGTTATCTAAATAATCCCCTTCCAGTAATTCCTTGGGTGCATAGGCGACAGAATGGATAATAATGTCAAAGCTATCCCAGTAATCATCCAGATGCTCGAAAACTGCTTCGATTTCATCATCATCTTCCACATTACAGGGCAGCACAATATCGGAATCCAGCTGGCCGGCAAATTTTTCAACCCGTTCACGGAGACGATCATTCTGATAGGTAAATGCCAGTTCACAGCCCTGATCGTGCATTGCCTGCGCAATACCCCAGGCAATTGAACGATTACTGGCCACACCAAAAATTAAAGCCCGTTTACCGGTTAGAAAACCCATGCCACGACTCCTATCCATTATTGTTTTGTCATAGTATATTACGGGCTTGCAAAAATAATAACTACCCGTATTGGGATTGATAATATGCCGTTAAAAACAGGATTGCACCCCCTGATTGTTTTTTTTGTTCTGGTTTTAAGTCTGTTAAGCCAGCAGGTTCAGGCCGTACCGGCAATGGCCATGGGTTATACCCCCAAATACGGGCCTGATTTTAAACATTTTGATTATGTAAATCCCCAGGCTAAAAAAGGCGGGCGACTGGTGCTTTCCGGCTTTGGCACCTTTGACAGTTTAAATCCCTATATATTAAAAGGCATATCGGTAGAAGGTCTTGGGCTGGTATTTGAAACCCTGCTGGAAAAATCGCTGGATGAACCCTTTAGCAGCTATGGCTTACTGGCTGATGATATTCAACTGGCAGACGATAAACTGTCAGTGACTTTTCATATTAATCCCAAAGCCCGCTTTTCCAATAACAAACCGGTTACGGCAGATGATGTTAAATTTTCCTTTGATGTTTTAATGAGTGATCAGGCACACCCCCAGTACCGTTTTTATTACGGGGATGTCAAACAGGCGGTGGTGCTGGATAAACAACGCATCCGTTTTGATTTTAAAAAACGCAATCCGGAACTGCATTTAATTATTGGCAGTATCCCGATCTTTTCAAAAGACTGGCTGGGGGATCAGGCCTTTGACAAGATCTCTGAAATCAAGCCCATTAGCAGTGGCCCCTATGTGGTAGATGATTTTCAGGTGGGTAAACAGATCCGCTATAAGCGCAATCCCGATTACTGGGCAAAAGATCTGCCGGTTCGCAAGGGCATGTATAACTTTGATACGGTGGTATATAAATATTACAAGGACACCACCGTAGCACTGGAAGCGTTTAAAGCCGGTGAGTTTGATTTCTTTTATGAAAACCACTCCAAACGCTGGGCGCGGGATCATGTAGGGCCACGTTACAAATCTGGCGAGATTATTAAGGCTGAACTGAAACATAAAAACAATGCGGGCATGCAGGGCTTTGTTTTTAATACCCGCAAAAAACTCTTTAAAGATAAACGGGTACGCAGAGCTTTAACGCTGGCGCTGGATTTTGAATGGTCAAACAGTCACCTTTTTTATAATCAGTATGTGCGCAATGAAAGTTATTTTAGTAATTCCGAGCTGGCATCCAGTGGCCTGCCGGAAGGTGAAGAACTGGCCTTATTAAAACAATACGAATCACAACTATCCCCTGATGTTTTTAATAAGGTGTGGACAGCACCAACGACAAAGCCCCCCTCATCTTTGCGCAGGAATTTACGCCAGGCCAAAAAACTGCTGGCCGAAGCCGGCTGGAAAGTTAAAGACGGGGTGTTACGTAATGGCAAGGGTGAGAAATTTGAATTTGAGTTTATGCTGATTCAAAAAGGTTTTGAACGCATTATCGCGCCCTATGCCCGTAACCTGAAAAAGCTGGGAGTGGATATTCATTACCGCACAGTGGATGCTTCCCTTTATGAGCGGCGCTTAAGAAATTTTGAATTTGATATGGTGGTGGCCAGCTTCCCGGAGTCCGCATCACCGGGTAATGAGCTGCGCAATATGTTTGCCTCGATTTCGGCGGAACAGCCGGGTAGCCGGAATTTTCCGGGTATCGCCCATCCGGTAGTCGATGCCCTGGTGGGCAAGGTGATTGGCGCAGAAAATCGTCATCAACTGGTGATTGCCTGCCGGGCGCTGGATCGGGTGTTATTGCATCAGGAATATCTGGTGCCCAACTGGTATATCAATGTGCATCGCATTGCCTACTGGAATAAATTTATTCTGCCGAAAACTTTACCTCTTTATTATGATCCTACCAGCTGGTTACTGAAAACCTGGTCGATAAAATAATTTATGGCAGCTTATATTACGAAACGCCTGTTGTTGATGATCCCTACATTAATTGGCGTTATGTTGATGACATTTATTGTCACCCAGTTTGTGCCCGGCGGGCCGGTGGAACAGCTTATTAGTCAGATGCAGGGGCGCGCTCATGGGGGGGAGGCCAGTAGTGGTACAGAAGGTTTGTATCGGGGTGCCAAAGGCCTGTCGGAAGAACAGACTGCAAAGCTGAACAAATTATACGGTTTTGATAAACCGGCCTATGAACGCTTTTTTGATATGATGATTAACTATGCCCGCTTTGATCTGGGCGACAGTTATTTTCATAATAAGTCGGTTATCGAGCTGGTGAAATCCAAACTGCCCGTGTCTATCAGTATCGGTGTCTGGTCATTTTTTATTGTCTATTTAACCTGTATTCCATTAGGCATAGCCAAGGCCGTTCGAGACGGCAGTCGCTTTGATGTGATTACCAGTACATTGATTTTAATCGGCTATGCCATTCCCGGTTTTGTTTTAGGTATCACTTTGCTGGTGCTGTTTGGCGGCGGCAGTTTCTGGGATGTGTTTCCCCTGCGCGGTCTGGTATCGGATAACTGGGACAGTCTGCCCTGGTATAAACAGATTACCGACTATTTATGGCATATGGTGTTGCCGATTATCGCCTCGGTGATTGGCAGCTTTGCGGTCATGACCATGCTCACCAAAAACAGTTTTATTGAAGAGATTCGCAAACAGTATGTGCTAACCGCCCGGGCCAAAGGCCTGTCGGAAAACGAAGTGCTCTACAAACATGTTTTTCGCAATGCGATTATTCCACTGGTAACCGGCTTCCCTGCCGCTTTTATTGGCGCTTTTTTTACCGGCAGTTTATTGATTGAAACCATTTTTTCTCTGGATGGCTTAGGGCTGCTGTCCTATGAATCTGTATTAAAACGGGATTACCCGGTGGTGTTGGGAACCCTGTATCTGTACACCCTGTTAGGTTTGATTGCCAAACTGCTGGCGGATTTAAGCTATGTGCTGATTGATCCGCGAATCCAGTTTGATGCGGTGGAGTCAGAGTAATGGACTATGCCCATGCTTCACCCGGCAGGCGCGCCTGGTATCGGTTTAAAAAAAATCGTCGCGGCTTTTATAGCCTGTGGATTTTTTCGATTCTGTTTGTTTTAAGTTTGTTTGCCGAAGTGCTCAGCAATGATAAACCTTTGCTGGTGCATTATCAGGGTGAGTATTATTTTCCGGTTTTTAAGTCCTACCCGGAAACCACCTTCGGGGGCGACTTTGAAACCGAGGCGGATTATCAGGATGAATATCTGCGAAATATTCTCACCCATAATGGTAACTGGATGCTGGAGCCATTAAACCCCAACAGTTATGACACCATTAACTACGCTTCCGAACTGCCCAATCCGGCGCCACCCTCCGAGAGAAATTTACTCGGCACAGATGATCGGGGGCGTGATGTACTGGCTCGCCTGATTTACGGTTTTCGTCTGTCTGTGGTGTTTGCTTTTATTCTGACTTTTATCGGTACAGCGGTGGGGATTTTAGCCGGTGCCATTCAGGGTTATTTTGGTGGCCGGGTTGATTTGTTTTTTCAGCGTTTTATTGAAGTCTGGGGCTCCATGCCAGAGCTTTATCTGCTGATTATTTTTGCTTCAATTTTTCAGCCCAGTGTCGGCTTGCTGATTATTTTATTATCCCTGTTTGGCTGGATGGGTTTATCCGACTATGTGCGCGCCGAGTTTCTAAAATCCCGTAATCTGGATTATGTACGCGCTGCCAAAGCCCTGGGTTTATCCAATCAGTCCATTATGTGGCGACACCTGTTGCCCAATAGTATGACGCCGGTGATTACCTTTTTACCCTTTCGAATTTCCGGCGCCATTCTGGCGCTTACCAGTCTGGATTTTCTGGGACTGGGGGTTCCCCCGTCAACGCCCAGTCTGGGTGAATTACTGTCTCAGGGAAAAGAAAATATTGAAGCCTGGTGGTTATCCATCAGCACCTTCGTGGTGCTGGTGGGCACATTGATGTTATTGATCTTTATTGGTGAAGCCCTGCGCGAAGCCCTGGATACGCGCCGAGGTTAGTATGACAGATCCTTTAATTCAGATAAAAGATCTCAGTGTGGAATTTCATACGCCGGATAAAAAAATCCGCGCGGTAAATAACATCAGCTTTGACATTCCACAGGGGAAAAATATTGCTCTGGTAGGGGAGTCCGGTTCCGGTAAATCAGTCACCGCTTTATCTCTGCTGCGTTTACATGATGAGCATAAGGTGACTTATCCCAGTGGGCAGATTTTGTTTCAGGGGCAGGATATTCTGGGTTTGAATGAGCCATCCATGCGAGCGATTCGTGGCCGTGATATTTCCATGATTTTTCAGGAGCCCATGACCTCTTTGAATCCGGTATACCCGGTCGGTGCCCAGCTGATTGAACCGTTGATTTTGCACCGCAACTTAAATAAGGCGCAGGCGGCAAAACAGGCTATTGAATTGCTGGATCGTGTGGGCATAGTGGAGCCTCAGCGGCATATCAACAGCTTTCCCC
>JALTRC010000408.1:339-9909 GCA_026998145.1 Gammaproteobacteria bacterium | reverse complement strand
CTTTTACCGACCCTTATTACACGCTGGATGGTATCAGTCGAACCTTAAGTTTTTCCTACCGCAGGCGTAATGCGGCACAGGAGCTGATTAGTCAGTTCTCCACCAATAATATGTCCGCCCGTGTAACTTATGGGGTGCCGTTAAGTGAGTATGACAGTATTCGTCTGGGTTTTGGTCTGGATAATACGGAAATTATTCAGGGTAATAATGCCAACTTTGATGTGAATACATTTGTGGATGAGTTTTCAGGCAGTGCCACGGCAACACGAGCGGATGTGACTTCGGCAACTCTGGTAGCCAGTTACACCCACGATACCCGTAATCGGACGGTTTTTGCCAACAAGGGTAGTTCCCAGTCTGTGCTGCTGGATATGACGGCTCCCGGCAGTGATGTGGAGTATTACAAACTGACCTACCGAAATAAATTTTACTTCACAATGACAGATGATTTAACCTTATTACTGAAGTCAGATATTGCCTTTGGCGATGGTTATGGCAAAACCAGCAGCCTGCCATTTTATCAGCGTTTTTATGCGGGCGGTTTGAGAACAGTGCGCGGTTTTAATACCAATCGACTGGGACCCATTGATCAAAGCCTGTTTGATAGCAATGGTAATCTGATTCATATCGGTACCAATAATGTTCGTGGTGGTGATTTGCGCACGGTGGCAGGAGCAGAAGTTATCTTCCCCATACCGTTTTATGAAAAGTCGCCCAAGTCTGTTCGTTTAAGTGCGTTTTATGATGTGGGTAATGTTTACCTACAGGATCTGGGCGGTTTTGATGCAACAGAACTTCGCTCATCAGTTGGTGTATCGTTTGTCTGGTTAGCGCCTATTGGCCCGCTGCGATTTAGCTGGGCGAAAGCGCTGCAATCTCAGCCTGGTGATGATATACAGGTATTTCAATTTAGTATTGGTTCATTCTTTTAGGAAAATAGATGATGAAAAAATTATTAGCAGTTTTATTAATGACAGCCGTTTCTCTTCCCGCATGGTCTGCTGACTTAAAGGTTGGCGTTATCAGTATGCAGAAACTTTTAACTCAGGCACCTCAGGTTGAGGCAATAAATCAGAAATTACAGAAACGTTTTAGCGGTCCTAAAGATGAGCTGGATAAAATGGCTGATGATATTCAGAAGCTCGAAAAGGAAATCAAGCGCAATGAATTAATGATGACTGAAAGTAAGCTAAAAAAGAGCAAGGAAGATATGATGGCTAAAATTCAGGCATATCGCGCCAAAGAGTCACGCTTAAGTCAGGAACTTAAAACGGTTCAGCAACAGGAATTGTCTGTGTTTAAAGGCGTTATTGCCAAAGTGTTGCAAAAAGTTGCCACTGAAGGCAAGTATGACCTTATTCTGAATGATGGTGTTATGTATGCCAAACCATCTTTAGATATTACAGATAAAATTCTGGCCGAGCTGAAAAAAATTAAATAGTGATGGCTTATACACTGCAACAACTGGCGGATGCTGTTGATGGCAAGCTGATGGGTGACGGGCAATTGCGTATTGACCGTGTTGCGCCGATTGAATCTGCCGATGCGGGTGCCATCAGCTTTGTTTCCAGTGAAAAATTTGCCCGTCATCTGGCGGGCACTCAGGCATCAGCGGTTATCATTCCTGAGGCCTTAAGTGAACAATCGCCGGTGCCGGCTATTCTGGTGAATAAACCTCGCGCCGCCTATGCCAGAATAGCTCAGCTTTTATATCCACCGGAAAAACCGCCTGCGGGTATACACCCTACAGCGGTTGTTCATGAGACTGCCAGTATTGGGGCTGATTGCAGTATAGGCGCCCATACGGTTATAGATGAAAATGTCAGTATTGGTAAAGGAGCTGTTATCGAAGCCGGTTGCAGTATTGGCCATGATTCATCTATTGGTGAAGCAACTCACTTACATGCCAATGTCAGCGTTTACCATGATTGTCGTATAGGCAAGCAATGTATTATCCATTCTTCAACGGTGATTGGCGCCGATGGTTTCGGTTTTGAACATGATCAGGGGCAGTGGCTTAAAATCCCACAGATAGGGGGTGTTGTCATTGGCGATAATGTTGAAATTGGCGCCTGTTCAACCGTGGATCGTGGCGCAGTGAATGACACGATTATTGAAGAGGGAGTGAAGCTGGATAACCATATTCAGATTGCCCACAATGTACAGGTGGGTGCGCACACCGTGATGTCCAATGGGGTTGGTGTGGCTGGCAGTACCAGAATTGGTAAAAACTGTTTAATTGGTGGTATGACCGGTATTAAAGATCATATTGAAATTGTTGATAATGTAATGATTACCGCCATGTCGCTAGTTTCAAAATCGCTCACCAAACCCGGTTCCTATTCATCGAATACGCCGATTGATGACACGCGCACATGGCGTAGAAATACAGCGCGTTTCAGGCAGCTGGATGAACTGGCCAGGCGCCTTATTCAACTGGAAAAACAAATTAATAATTCATCATCGTCCTGCTAATTCGGCGATATGCTTAAGAGGATTAACCCTTGAATACTATGAATGTAAATGAAATCAAAAAATACCTGGCGCATCGTTATCCTTTTTTGCTGGTAGATAAGGTTCTGGATTATAAGGTCGGTGAATGGCTGACAGCAGTTAAAAATGTCACGGTTAATGAGCCTTTCTTTCAGGGGCACTTTCCAGAATATCCGGTGATGCCAGGTGTACTGATTATTGAAGCCATGGCACAGGCTACCGGATTATTAGGTTTTAGAACCATGGATGAGCAGCCCAGTGAAGGTATGCTGTATCTGTTTGCCGGGGTTGATAAGGCGCGCTTTAAACATCAGGTTGTGCCCGGTGATGTTTTGACCCTGCATGCAAAACTAATTACCCGTAAACGGGATATATGGAAATTTGAATGTGAAGCCCGGGTGGATGAAAAACTGGCAGCAAGTGCTACTATTATGTGTGCCGCCACAAAAGTTAAGTAGTTATCTGTTTTTATGATTCATGAAACCGCTATTATCGATCCATCTGCACGCATTGCCGATAATGTTGAAATCGGTGCCTATAGTATTATTGGTGCAGATGTCGAAATAGGGCGGGATTGCTGGATCGGGCCTCATGTGGTCATTAACGGCCCCACCGTCATTGGTTGTGAGAATAAAATTTTTCAGTTTGCATCAGTGGGAGAACAGCCCCAGGATCTGAAATTTTCCGGTGAAATCACTCAGCTGATTATTGGGGATCGCAATACCATTCGTGAAAATGTTACCCTGCACCGGGGAACAAAAGACGGCGGCGGGATTACCCGTATTGGTAATGATAATTTATTAATGGCCTATGTTCATGTGGCCCATGACTGCCAGATAGGTAATCATGTCATACTGGCAAATTCAGCTTCTCTTGCCGGCCATGTTCAGGTTGATGACTATGCCATCCTGGGCGGCTTTAGTCTGGTGCATCAGTTTAGTCGAATCGGCACCCATAGCTTTAGCAGTATGGGGTCAGCCATTAATCGCGATATTCCTCCCTATGTCACCGTTGCAGGTAATTATGCGCAGGCCCATGGCATTAACAAGGTCGGGCTGAAAAGGCATGGTTTTTCCGATGAGGCAATACGTGCAATTGTAAATGCCTATAAATTACTGATTCGCTCCCATAAGCCCCGTGCAGATGTACTGGATGAGGTTCTATCTATTGCGGCTGATTATGATGAAGTGAAAGCCTTTGTTGAATTTATTCAAACCAGTGAGCGTGGAGTTGTTCGTTAAGGCATTAAGGAAACTCTTTAGAGACCTTTGAATCATTTATGCACTCATATCTAAAGTTTACCGCCTGGAAACCTGAAGGGAATTTTTTGATGCGGGATATGAGCTTATACATTGTCGTAATTCATCAATAATTGAATGGATGCTTGATGGTTAATCGCAAACAATTACACTCGCTTTATCTCATGGTGTTTATCGTCTGGTTGCTGCTGATTAGTATTGTTGTAGCCCTGCTGGTTAAGTCTGATATCGATACCCAACGAGATTACTTTAATGTGCAGGCCAGAAACCTTTATTATCTTCTTAATGAGCAGGTAAAAGTTAATGAAACGGTTGTGGAAGGTTATGCGGCAACGGTGAGTGCTGTTGGCTTTCGGGACTGGAAAGAAATTCGTGAATATGCTCAGCAAATGAAGCATCGTTATCCACATATTTTTATGTTTGAAATTGTGGAAAAAGTTCTTAAAAAAGATAAAGATAAATTCGAAGATTTTTTTCGTAAAAATGTATTTAAATCTTTTGAAATAAGAGCGTTTCATTATGATACGGATCGTCAATGGAAAGATGTTCAGAATAAGGAAATTTATATGCCCATTGTTTTTATGGAGCCATTTCCACCCGAATCTAAAAAAGTTCTGGGGCTGGATATAAGCTCTAATCGTTTTTTACTCTCTTCATTACAGCATGCTATAGAATTACATTCATCTGTGGCAACCCGGCCTTTTAATCTGGTGGAGGGCGACAGGGGATATTTGCTTTATAAGCCTATTATTAAATATACAGACAATAAAGCAGAGCATGATCATAGTCATCATGTGGAGAATCGTTATGCGCTTCTTGTGATTCTGGCAAAGTCACTTTTTAAAAATAAACTGGAGATGATGGCTGATTATGGAATTCGGCTTTATCACAGTGAATTTGCTGATGACGACAGTCAGGGCGTTTTATATCAACAGGCAGGTGCTAAAGTATCAGCGCTTGAGGCTTTGTTGTTTCCCCGGCTGGTTTATGAGAAAAAGCTAAATAATGACTCCCAGCCATTTGTTCTGCATCTGTCTCGGCAATTAGGCTGGAGTGTATTAAGTGTCTGGTTGTTGCTGAGTATTTTAATAGTGGGTGTTATTTCGTTTTTTGTCATGATCCACTATGCAAGAATTTATCATCAGTTAAAATTAATGCGTCAGCAGGAAACAGAGAATCTTTTCTACCTGGCCAATCATGATGGGCTTACCGGGCTTGCTAATCGTAACCTTCTGCTAGACAGGTTAAGGCATGCATTAAAGCAGGCAGAGCGATCCGGTGCGCGCCTTGCGGTATTGTTTATGGATTTAAATGACTTTAAATCTATTAATGATAAATATGGCCATGATGCAGGAGATCAGTTATTGCAGAGTGCTTCTGAAAGAATGCTGGCCTGCATTCGAATAGGGGATACCCTGTCTCGTCGTAGTGGTGATGAATTTGTTCTGGTGCTGGAAAATATTCAGAGTAAAGAAAAAATTGATGCGGTTGTGAAAAAAATAAAGGCCGCTTTTGATAATGATTTCTTTATTAATGATACGCAGATAAAAGTGGGTATCAGTGTGGGTGTGGCAATTTATCCTGATGATGTTAAAACGGAATATGATCTGCTTGAACTGGCGGATGAGCGCATGTATCAGGATAAGAAATCTGCCTCCAAATAAAAAGGCTGGAGGGCTTATTTGAATTCAGAAAATACGACTCTTTCAAAGAGTTCGCCCAGGGTTTTGATTTCATCCAGATTTACACTTATGTCGTCAAAATATTCCCCTATCACATCAACTAATTGCTGCTGTTGACCGACCGACATATTAAGATCTTCCCGTAAACGTAGCTCTGCTTTTATATCATCAAGATCCAGATCGAAAACATCAGCGATAATGGCATTCAGGCTCATGGTCATTAATGCTTTAACGGTACCCAGTTCGTCCTCAGCTATTTTTATACACACAGTAAAACCTCAAAAAACATTAATGAACAAGTAATAATCGGGATAGTAATTTTCCAAACAGGGCGGCCTGCTTTCTGTCTATTTCTATTGCAATGTGGCTGCTGTTTTGACGCACAATAGTGCAGTTAAATTTTTCGCTGGAGTTTTCAAGGCTGAAGCGGGTTTTTAAACCTTGCAGGTTTCCCTGTATTTTGGCCTTGCAGGTCAGGGCTATGCCGCCCAGGCTGATGTCGGTGCTGGTACATTCCAGGTAAGCGCCGCCTTCAATCTGCAATTTTATGTTTTGCCTGACAGGAATACGTTCACAGCTTCGTTTTTCGTCTGGTGACTGTGGTTGGCTGGTGTGTTTACGCATATTGAATTCCGCTGGTGGTTTCAGGCTATAAACGGATTATAGTGATAATCAGGAGTTCTGTAATAATTCCAGTGCCAGTCTGGCAATATTATCCGAACCGCCTTCCTTGCCCAGCTTCTGTTTCACTTTGGAAAGCTCTTCAATCATCTGCTGGCGGTAATCATCATCATCCAGTATGCGATTGATTTCTGCGGCAATATTTTCTGCAATGGCTTCATGCTGAATAAATTCCTGCACAATGCGTTTTTCAGCAACAATGTTCACCAGGCCAATATTATCCAGTTTCACCATGTGCTTTAAAATGGCATAGGAGAGAGGGGATATTTTATAGGTAATGGCAGAGGGTATGCCCATTAGTGCAATTTCCAATGTGGCGGTTCCCGATGCGGTAATAATGGCATCACAAACCTGCATTACATCATACACATTGTCTTTGACCAGCTTAATATCCAGTGATTCGTATTTGGCCAGGCAGTTTTCAAACTCGGCTTCGCTTAAGGTGCTGGCAACCGGCAGAATAAACTGTATATCGTGATGGTTTTTTTTAATCAGCTCTGCGGTTTCAAATTGCAGGGGCAGCAGACGCTTGATTTCACCACGGCGGCTGCCGGGAAAAATACCCACAACCTTGCGCTCCGCATCCAGGCCATATTCCTCCATGGCCTGTGCTTTACTTTTCGTGGCATGGGCTTTATCCACCAGCGGGTGGCCCACAAAGCGCACGGGAACATCCGCCTGTTGATAAAACTTTTCTTCAAAGGGAAAGAGTACCGCCATCATATCGATGCTGGCACCCATTTTATAAACTCGTTTGGGTCGCCATGCCCAGACCTGGGGGCTGATATAAAACAGAACTTTAATACCCAGATCCTTGGCGGCGCGAGCCAGTTTGAAATTGAATTCCTGATAGTCCACCAGAATTAATAAATCCGGTGGATTGTTTTTTAACTCATCTTTGAGGATATTAAGTTTGCGCACAATCTTGCGGTAGTTTAGCAGTACTTCAAACAGTCCGACCACCGCAATGTCCGCACAATCCACCAGCAGCTTCGCGCCCGCGTCGCGCATGGCCTGACTGCCCATGCCTTTTACCTGAATCTGTGGATCCAGCTTATGCAGTGAGCGGATTAAATTGGCCGCATGTAAATCGCCGGAGGCTTCCCCGGCGCTGATCATAATGGAATAGGACATGGCGCTGTTACAGGCTAGAGGGCCTGCTTGATGGTGTCACAAATCCGCTTGATTTTATCGGCTTCCAGCTCGGGATATACGGGCAGGGAAAAGCAGTTTTTTGTGACGTTTTCGGTAACGGGCAGACTCTGACCCTGGCACACATCCTTATACACATCCTGCTGATGCAGTGGAATTGGATAGTAAATAGCGCAGGCAATGCCCGCATCCTGCAGGGCTTTCATTATGGCGTCACGTTTCGGATGCAGGCAGGTGTATTGATGATACACATGATATCCGGTGCCATCTTCAAACGGCATGATGACATCTGTATCAGCCATATTCTTTTTATATTCTGCATCCACCCGGCGGCGGTTGCTGTTGTATTCATCAATGTGCTTTAACTTGATGCGCAAAATCACCGCCTGCAATTCATCCAGACGACTGTTAAAGCCCAGCTCCGTGTGATGATAGCGTTTGGTCATGCCGTGATTACGCAGCACTTTTACATGCTCGGCCAGCTCATCGGAATTGGTGCTGATTAGCCCCCCATCCCCGTAACAGCCCAGATTTTTGCTGGGGAAAAAGCTAAAAGCCCCCAGATTCCCAAATGAGCCGGTTTGCCTGCCGTTAATATGGGCCCCAAAAGACTGGGCGCAGTCTTCAACAATTTTTAAATCATGTTTATTGCAAATATCCAGCAGCGCCGGCATATCCACCGGCTGGCCGAATAAATGCACGGGAATCACAGCGGTGGTTTTATCGGTAATCGCCGCTTCCACCTGGGATAAATCCATATTGAATGTTTTGGGATCTATATCCACAAACACCGGCGTGGCACCCACATAGGAAATGGCTTCAGCGGTGGCAATAAAGGTAAAAGGGGTGGTAATCACCTCATCACCTTCACCTACGCCTGCGGCCATTAAAGCCAGATGCAGGGCATCGGTGCCGGAGGCTACGCCAATGCAATGTTTGACGCCTAAATATTCAGCTGCTTCTTTTTCAAAGGCCTGTACATTGGGGCCTAAAATATACTGGCAGGATTCCAGCGCCGCCATCATGGCCGGTTCGATTTCAGATTTCAGGGTTTGATACTGACCTTGCAGGTCAACCATTGGAATATTCATTGTGCTTACTCGCTGAGCAATTTGGAAATTTCAGTGGCGGTGGCCAGCGCGCGGCGGCCATCTTCCCCACTGACTAAAGTGGGTGTACCGGTTTCGATGCTGTTTAAAAAGGCGATAATTTCAGCCTGCAATGCATCATTGTTTTCGTAGGCGGTTTCCTGGCTTTCGATTTCCGGAATGCCTGGATACATTTCTTCCTCACCCTTGCTGTATACATTCAGCACCCGGTTGTGGAAGTCGATAGTGATACAGGAATCCGGCTGGAACAGGCGCATCTTGCGTTCGGTTTTCTTGCTGACCCGGCTGGCGGTAACATTGGCCACACAGCCGTTTTCAAATTCCATGCGCACATTGGCAATATCGGTGGAGCTGGTGAGTACCGGGGTGCCGGAGGCGACAATGGATTTTACATCGGAGCGCACAATATCGAGGATAATATCAATATCGTGAATCATTAAATCCAGCACTACATTCACATCGGTAGCGCGGGGGTTAAAAGGCGCCAGGCGGTGTGACTCGATAAATACCGGCTTATCCAGCACCTCTTCCAGATCCAGAATGGCCGCATTAAAGCGTTCCAGATGCCCCACCTGAATCAGTTTATTATTGGCTTTGGCCAGCTCGATCAGCTCATCCGCCTCGGCCACCGTCACCGTAATGGGCTTTTCAATCAGCACATGGGCGCCATGTGTCAGAAAATCTTTGGCAATCTGATAGTGCAGGGTGGTGGGAGCGGCAATGCTGACCGCGTCCACCTTACCCAGTAAGGGCTGATAATCCGTGAGGGCTTCAACCCCCAGCTTTTCGCCAATGGCTCTGGCGGCTTCTTCATTGGCGTCCACCACGGCGATTAGCTCGCTATTAGGCAGGTTAGCATATTTATCGGCATGGAATTTACCCAGATAACCGACACCAATAACGGCTGTTTTTATCTTGCTCATAAGTAGGCAATCTCTATAAGATACGTGACTCTTTAAACCACGCGCATTGTACCGGAATCCGATGATTGACGATATTGATTTTGACCTGAGTTCCTATAAGTTTATTGCCGGTGCAGATGAGGCCGGGCGAGGGCCGCTGGCGGGCGCTGTTGTGGCTGGCGCGGTGATACTGGACGGGGGTAATCCCATCGATGGATTGAATGATTCCAAAAAGCTCAGTGAGAAAAAGCGCCAGTTGCTGGAAGTGGAGATTAAGCAAAAAGCCCTGGCA
>JALTRC010000408.1:0-329 GCA_026998145.1 Gammaproteobacteria bacterium | reverse complement strand
GGCATGGTCGGTGATATCCATCGCTCCGGGGGTGATAGACGAGATGAATATTTTGCAGGCCAGTTTGCTGGCCATGAAACAGGCGATTGAAGCCCTATCGGTAACAGCAGACTTTGCCCTGATTGATGGAAATAAACTGCCTGAGCTGGCAATACCGGCAGAGGCGGTAGTAAAAGGGGATAGCCGGGTGGCGGCGATTGCAGCGGCTTCGATACTGGCCAAGGTTGAGCGGGATCGGCAGCTGCTGGCTTTGCATGAGGCTTATCCCCAGTATGGTTTTGATCGGCATAAGGGGTATCCGACGAAGTTACATATGGAGCGACTGGCGG
>JALTRC010000407.1 GCA_026998145.1 Gammaproteobacteria bacterium | reverse complement strand
ACAAAGTCTAAAGAGAGGTACTCATGGCTACAGAGGGCGTAGATAAAGATAAACGCCGTTTTCTGGTTGCTGGTACTAGCGTCATAGGTGCAGTGGGGGCAGGTTTTGTTGCTGTGCCCTTCATTGAATCCTGGATGCCCAGTGAACGTGCCAAAACTGCAGGTGCTCCCGTACAGGTTGATATCACCAAATTGCAGGAAGGTCAGAAAGTGACTGTTGAATGGCGAGGTAAGCCAGTGTGGATTGTTAAGCGTTCAAAGCGAATGCTGGATGATCTGCCTACACTGGATGATCGTTTACGTGATCCCAAGTCAGAAAACGAACAGCAGCCTGAATATTGCAGAAATGAACTGCGTTCTCGCAAGCCTGAAATTTCAGTGCTGGTGGGTATCTGTACTCATTTGGGTTGTTCGCCTACATTCCGCCCGGAAGTGGCGCCTGCCGATCTGGGCCCTGAGTGGAAGGGTGGATATTTCTGCCCATGTCACGGTTCCAAGTTTGATCTGGCCGGCCGGGTATTCCAGGGTGTGCCTGCACCGCTGAATCTGGTGGTGCCACCCCATTATTATGTAAGTGATCGTAGTATCCTGGTCGGTGAAGATGGAGGAGCGGCATAATGTTTAAAGGTTTAATGACGTGGGTCGATGACCGCTTTCCAGCCACCAAGATGTGGAATGAGCATCTAGCTCAATACTATGCACCAAAGAACTTTAACTTCTGGTATTTCTTTGGCTCGCTGGCCCTGTTAGTTCTGGTTATCCAGATCGTTTCAGGTATCTTTTTAACAATGCACTACAAGCCTGATGGCGCATTAGCTTTCGCATCGGTGGAATACATCATGCGTGACGTGCCTTACGGCTGGTTGATTCGCTACATCCACTCCACCGGTGCAACCGCCTTCTTCGTTGTGGTTTATCTGCATATGTTCCGTGGCCTGATGTACGGATCATTCAAAAAGCCTCGCGAACTGGTGTGGCTGTTCGGTATGTTTATCTACCTGGCATTGATGGCTGAAGCCTTTATGGGTTATCTGCTGCCATGGGGTCAGATGTCATACTGGGGTGCACAGGTAATCATTTCACTGTTTGGTGCGCTGCCGATTATTGGTGAGCCGTTAACCCTGTGGATTCGTGGTGATTATGTTATCTCCGACGCGACCCTGAACCGTTTCTTCGCACTGCATGTTGCAGCTATACCACTGGTTATTATCGGCCTGGTTGTGGCTCATATTATTGCCCTGCATGAAGTGGGTTCAAACAATCCTGAAGGTATCGAAATCAAGAAAAATAAAGATGAAAATGGTATTCCCCTCGATGGCATCCCATTCCACCCTTATTATTCTGTAAAAGATATTGTGGGCGTTATTGTCTTCCTGTTCTTCTTCAGTGCGGTATTATTCTTTGCACCAGAAGGCGGCGGTTATCTGCTGGAGCATGCCAACTTTATTCCTTCTGATCCATTGAAAACACCAGAGCATATTGCGCCTGTATGGTACTTCACGCCTTTTTATGCAATTTTGCGTGCGGTTCCCGATAAGCTGATGGGTGTTATTGCCATGGGTGGTTCAATTGTTGTGCTGTTCCTGCTGCCATGGATTGATCAGTGTAAGGTTAAATCCATTCGCTATCGTGGTACCAGCTTCAAGATATTACTGGTTGCCTTTGTCGTGGCCTTCCTTTCACTGGGATGGCTGGGTATGCAGCCCGCGACTCCGCTGTTAACCAATCTGGCGCGGATCTTCAGTGTGATTTATTTTGGCTTCTTTATTGCCCTGTATTTCACATCCAAGAACGAAAAAACCAAGCCAGTACCGGAGAGGATTAACTAATGAAAAAAATATTTGCTTTGTTTTTCATCGCCTTTCCAGCAATGGTTATGGCCAATAGTGGTGCGCATTTAGATCATGCGCCCATTGATCTGACGGATAATGCTTCCTTGCAGCGCGGCGCAAAAAGCTTCGCTAAATACTGCATGGGTTGTCACGGTGCCGAGTATATGCGCTATAACCGCATTGCTCGCGACCTGGGTATGACCGAGGCGGAAGTAACAGAAAGCATGATCTTTACCCGTGATAAAGACGGTGAGCGCACCAAGCCGGGTGCCCTGATGAAAGTGGCAATGGATGGGGATTTTGCCAAAGCCGCTTTCGGTACCAAAGTTCCCGGTTTAACCGTTATTGCCCGTGCCCGTGGTGCGGACTGGCTGTACACCTATCTGCGGACTTTCTATCAGGACGATTCCCGTCCAACCGGTATGAATAATATTGCTTTCCCTAAAGTGGGTATGCCGAATGTACTGTGGGAATTACAGGGTATTCAGAAAGCGGTATTTGAAACGGAAACAGACCATGAAGGCAATGCCAAAGAAGTTTTTGAAAAAATGGAACTGGTTAAGCCTGGCACAATGAGCCCGGAAGAATACGATGCTTTTGCTGCTGATCTGGTGAACTTCCTGGTGTATATGGGTGAACCTGTACAGCTGGAACGTAAATCACTGGGTGTTTATGTGCTGGCCTTCCTGTTTTTCTTTGCCATTGTTGCCTACATGCTGAAGAAAGAATACTGGAAAGACGTTCACTAAAAAGTCGTCAGTCATAAGTCGTTAGTCTGGTATTAGATGCTTTATGGTTTCTGATATTTGGCTAGCGACTTTTGCGCTGTAACTGATGAACTAAGACTTTTGATTTAAGACACTTGAGGCACACCCTATGGCGTCAAACGCCCTTGCAAATAGACGTTCGGTAATGAATTTATTTTCATCTCCTAGCTGTCCCTACTGCCACCGCACGCGAATTGTGCTGGCAGAAAAAGACATTACATTTGAAAGTATTGATGTTGATCTGGATAAGCCGCCGGAAGATCTTTCCGAGCTGAATCCATATAACACGGTACCAACACTGGTTGACCGTGATCTGGTTTTATATGATTCACGTGTTATTACAGAATACCTGGATGAGCGTTTCCCGCATCCTCCTCTGATGCCGGTTGATCCGGTTTCACGGGCAAAAACGCGGCTGGCCCTACACCGTGTGGAAACTGACTGGTATCCGCTGATGCATGATATTTTAACCCGTGGTGAAAAAACGGCGGCCAAAGCACGTAAAATGCTGCGTGAAAGCCTGACGGCCTCGGCTGAAGTATTTGAAGTGATGCCATTCTTTTTAAGTCAGGAATTTAGCCTGGTTGATGCAACCATTGCCCCGATTCTCTGGCGTCTGCCAATACTGGGCATAGAACTACCAGCTGAAGCTAAGCCGGTACTGGATTACGCCGAGCGTATTTTTTCCCGCGATGCATTCCAGTTGAGCCTGACAGAAAAAGAACGTGAAATGCGTTTGTAGTGAATCCTGATTAATCGCTGAGCTCTTAATGAGTTCAGCCTGTCATTATCCCAGTGTTAATCATAGAAACAGGTTTTATACCGGTATGACTTCCAGCCGCCCCTACCTTATTCGAGCGCTTTATCAGTGGATTCTTGATAATGGTGTAACCCCTTATATTCTGGTCGATGCGGCTATTGAAGGGGTAACGGTGCCTGAACAGTTTGTGCAGGATGGTAAGGTGGTATTGAATATTAATCCGAGCGCGGTTAATGATCTGGATCTGGATGATGACCTTATTCGTTTTAATGCCCGTTTTTCCGGTCAGGC
>JALTRC010000406.1 GCA_026998145.1 Gammaproteobacteria bacterium | reverse complement strand
AAGGTCTGGGCAGTTTACAGTCGGACTGGCAGGGCATGATGGTCATACTGGCCGTGCTTTCCATGGGCCTGGGTAATGTGGTGGCGATTGCCCAAACCAGTTTAAAACGTATGCTGGCTTATTCAACTATCTCCCATGTGGGCTTTATTCTGTTAGGCCTGCTGGCCGGAACCGCTGATGGCTATTCCGCCGCGCTTTTCTATACCCTGGTGTATGCGATTATGTCGCTGGGTGCTTTTGGCATGATTCTGCTGCTGACCCGCCGTGGCTTTGAAGCTGATACCTTAAATGACTTTAAAGGCCTGAATCAGCGCAGCCCCTGGTTTGCCTTTATTATGCTGAGCATTATGTTTTCCATGGCCGGTGTTCCGCCGGCAGTTGGTTTCTGGGCCAAGCTGGGTGTGATTAGCGCGGTTATCGATATTAATATGCTGTGGCTGGCGCTGGTGGCGGTGTTCTTCTCGGTAGTCGGCGTGTTCTATTATCTGCGTGTTGTTAAGGTGATGTATTTTGATGAACCGGAAGACACATCACCAATAGTCAAAGGTCGGGATTTGCAGGTAGCCCTGAGCGCCAATGGTCTGGCAATACTGGCGCTGGGTGTTTATCCGGCGGCTTTAATGTCAGTCTGTGTTTCTGTTTTTTCCTGATTGGAAAAGCTGTGGCTCAATGCCACAGCCGGTTCCACTTTTAATGCAATAGTAAAACCCTTTGCATCCTGTCCTGTGTGTTAATTCCTGTCACACAAATAATACATTTAAGGTCTATAATTCGAATAGTCACTTATGTGGCTTCTACCCACTTTAGTGCTGTACCTCCCTCACTTAAATAAAACAGGCCTGCACTCAGGCAAGTCAAAATTGAATAAAAATATGAGCGACGAAAACCAGAATATCGATACCATTGATCTCAGTAATCCTGAACTTTATATCAACCGCGAAACCAGTCTGATTGAATTTAACCGGCGGGTACTGGAACATGCGCGGGATGATAAAAATCCTATTTTAGAAAGGTTGCGTTATTTATGTATTTCCAGTGGTAATCTGGATGAGTTTTTTGAAATCCGTGTCGCCGGTTTAAAACAGCAGGAATCTCTGGGCGTAAGTTCAATAGGGCCGGATAAGAAAACACCCCATGAAGTGCTCAATGTGATTCGTAAAAACTGCATTGATGTTATTAATGAACAATATGATATTTTAAATTCCTGCCTGTTACCTGAGTTGGAAAAAGAGCAGATTCGTTTTATTCCAAGAGATCAGTGGAATGATGGGCAAAAAGAATATCTGCATAAATTTTTTGTGGATTCTCTGGAGCCAATTCTCAGCCCTTTAGGCATAGATCCGGCGCATCCTTTTCCTCGCATACAAAATAAAAGTCTGTGTTTTATTCTGTCATTAAATGGCAAGGATGCTTTTGGTCGTAATAGTGGTAAGGCGGTAATTCAGGCGCCCATCTCATTACCGGATGTAATTAAGTTACCGGCGGACCAGGATGATAATGGTGAACATGATTATGTGTTTATGTCTTCCATTATTCACTGCTTTGCTGATGAATTATTTCATGGCATGAAAGTGGATGGCATGTACCAGTTCCGGGTTACCCGTGACAGTGATCTGATTCTGGCTGAGGATGAAATGGATGATCTGGTGCGCGCCATGGAAGGGCAGCTGCTATCCCGCCGCTATGGTGATGTGGTGCGGCTGGAAATTGATGCGGAATGCCCGAATGATATTCTGAACTACTTATTAAAAACCCTGAAGCTGGAAGAAACCGATGTGTATTTAATTCACGGGCCGGTGAACCTCAGCCGCTTTATGAGTATTGTGGAAATGGAAGCCCGCTCTGAATTACTGTATCCCCCTTACACACCGAGAAAATCTGGCAAGCTGGGCGGTAATGCGGATATATTCAAAGTGCTGAGTAAACAGGATGTGATGCTGCATCATCCTTATGACTCCTTTAGTCCGGTGATTGATTTTATTCGTCAGGCGGCTCGCGATCCCAATGTATTAGCCATCAAACAAACCCTGTATCGAACCGGCCCTAACTCGGCCGTGGTGGATGCACTGGTGGAAGCGGCAACGGCCTTGAAAGAAGTCATTGTCATTATTGAAATCCGCGCCCGCTTTGATGAGGCGGATAATATTGAGCTGGCCAACCGTTTGCAGCAGGCCGGTGCCCAGGTGGTGTACGGGGTAGTCGGTTTTAAAACCCACGTGAAAATGGCCATGGTCGTGCGCCGGGAAGGCAAACATTTTAAACGCTATGTGCATCTGGGTACGGGAAACTATCATGCCCGCACCGCTTTGACCTATGTGGATTATGGTCTGTTTAGCAGCGATAAGGAGCTGGGTGAAGATGTACATCATGTGTTTTTGCAGCTTACCAGTCTGGGAAAACTGTCCAAATTAAACAAGCTGATTCAGTCGCCGTTTAATATGCAGAAAGTCATGGTGGAAAAAATTAATCGGGAAGCGGCCAATGCGGAAAAAGGTCTGCCGGCCAAAATAATTGTAAAACTCAATGCGCTGATTGAAGCACAGGTGATTCAGGCCTTATACCGCGCCTCCATGGCAGGAGTGGAAGTCAAACTGATTATCCGCGGCATCTGTCGCCTGCGCCCGGGAATAAAAGGCGTTTCAGAAAATATCGAAGTGCGCTCCGTGGTCGGCCGTTATCTGGAGCATTCCCGTGTACTGTATTTTCACAACAATAATAAACCGGAAGTATTCTGTTCCAGTGCAGACTGGATGGAGCGTAATTTTTACGACCGGGTTGAAATTTGTTTTCCCATTCTATCGAAAAAAATCGCCGATATGCTGACCTGTCATCTGGATGCCTATTTACGCGATAACACCCAGTCCTGGATATTACAGCCAGATGGTAATTATCGACGGGATGTGGTGACAGGTGAGGATGCTTTTACAGTGCAGAATGCTTTTATGAATCCGGATGCCTGTAATAAAAACTGATCTATAAATTATATTGGTCAGGTGAAAACCAAAAAGCGATCAGGCTTTGCCTTTCCAGGGCACAAGATGCTGTTCCGCTTTTCGCATTAGCAAATCAATGCCATAGCCAATCATGCCGATGATAATAATGCCCATTATCACCACATCCGTTTGCTGAAATTTTGAGGCAGCAATAATCATTTTGCCGGCGCCTTTTTCCGCAGCCACCAGTTCCGCCGCTACCACAGTCCCCCAGCAAACGCCCATAGCAACCCGGGCGCCGGTAAAAATTTCCGGCAGGGAATTGGGAATAATAACGTGACGTAATATCTGAAACTTTGATGCCCCCAGAGAATAGGCCGCATGTACTTTGGATATATTAACGCCGGATACACCAGCTCTGGCAGCAATGGTCATAATCCATAAGGCCGCCAGAAATAATAAACTGATCTTGCCGGTTTCCCAGATACCAAACCAGATAATAATCAGGGGGATCAGAGCCAGCGGCGGAACCGGACGCATAAATTCCACAATGGGGTCAAACCAGCCCCGGAACCAGCCGCTTAAGCCCATAGCATAACCCAGCGGAATGCCTACCAGAGCGCCCAGTAAAAATCCGCTAATCACCCGCAGTAATGACCAGCCGATATTTTCAAACAGGCCCACATTCTGATAGCCATGTTGCGCAATTTCGATCAGCC
>JALTRC010000405.1 GCA_026998145.1 Gammaproteobacteria bacterium | reverse complement strand
TTTACGAATGAGATAGCCCTGCCATATAACGCCTAACAGGGTAATAAATGCAACAATTAAAAGAATGATGATTTCAATTTGTTTTACATTTTCAAGATCACCCTGGTACTCATGGCTCCAGTCAACGGTGAGGGATAAATCACCAATATTGGAATTTTTATTTTTAAGCAGTTTAAAAATTGTGTAAGTCGTTTCAGTGGCGGGAAGTTCTTTTTCTGTTAACGGGTAAACTAAATTGCCTTCCGCATCTTTTATGATTAGCTGTAACCAGTCATTGGAATGCACTTTAAATTGATAATCCAAATTGCTATACAGTGATGCAAGATCATTGGAAATAAGATCATGGACTATTTTGGGTTCCAGAGAATTTAAAATCATTTCCTGATCATGTTTGAAATGCTTAATCTCACTGGCCAGATAGCGAGGTATCCAGTAAAAATGAATCAGGGAGGCAATGACCAGAAAGCCAATAAGAAGCGGCAATATGAGTTTGCTACGAATGCCCATGTAGTGATATATCCTTTTATATGGTTTTCGAGATGCGGCGCTTTAAATAGAGACTAATCGGCAGATGAGCCGTGCTTATTAATCACGGATTCCTTTAATCGAAGATCCCTGTTTTAACTCAGTATAGAAGTAACAAGGGGAATATGCAGGGCGCAGGTGGTTTACTCAGACGATTTTTGCCAGCTCTGTAACTTGCGCCACAGGGTGGATTTATTGATACCCAGAATCGAAGCGGTTTGCTCCCGGTTGCCATTGCAGCGATCGAGAATTTTCATAATGTAGCGCTTCTCCAGAATTTCCAGAGTGGGAGCATCCGCATCTATGCCTTCTTCCGTGCGGGCATTCATTAAATCTGCATCGATATGCAGCGTCTCCCCGTCTGCCAGGGCAATGGTGCGCTCTACCGTATTGCGCAGCTCACGAATATTGCCGGGCCAGCTGTATTGCTTCAGGCGCTGGATGGAGTCCTCATCAAAGCCTTTTACATTGCGCTGATAACGCTGGGCAAATTCCTGCACAAAATAATCCAGCAGCTGCTCAATATCGTCGGGCCGCTGACGCAGGGGCGGCATGTGAATAGAAACCACATTCAGCCGGTGGTACAGATCATGGCGGAACTGGCCATTGGCAATCAGCTCTTCCAGGTTGCGGTTGGTGGCGGCCACAAAGCGTACATCGATATCGATCGGCTGGATGCCACCCACCCGGGTGATCTGCTGGGCCTGCACCGCGCGCATCAGCTTCATTTGCATGGCATCGGAAATATTACAGATTTCATCCAGAAAAATAGTGCCCCCGGAGGCCACTTCCAGCAGCCCCGGCTTGTTCTGGCTGGCGCCGGTAAAGGCGCCCTTTTCATGGCCGAATAGCTCGGTTTCCAGCAGCGTGTCCGTCAAAGAGCCGCAGTCAATTACAATAAACGGCTGGTCGGCAAAAACACTTTGCTTGTGAATGGCGTGAGCCACCAGCTCCTTGCCGGTGCCCGACTCCCCTTCAATAATCACATTGCAGCGAATATCGGAGATTTTATCGATGATATTGTAGATTTTTCGGATGGCTTCTGAGCTGCCGATCATACCGAACTGGCTTTGCTGATCCGACATTTTAGGGCGTTTGCTTTTTTCCTGCTGACGATGGGCCGCCTGATCCAGCATGGCATCGATCTTGTCCAGCAGTTCGTCCATATCAAAGGGTTTTTTCACAAAATCCGCCGCTCCCAGACGCAGGGCGCGAATGGCATTATCCTCGGTGGAAAAGCCGGTAATCATAATTACCGGCACTTCGATATCGGTTTTGCGAATCGCCTCCAGCAGCTCCAGCCCCGACATGGCTGGCATGCTTAAATCGGTGACCACCAGCTGGCTGCCCTGCTGCTGAATATCCTCCAGCGCCTCCAGCGGATCACGGAAAATACAGACCTCATAATCCCTGCCCCGGCTAAAGCGGCGAAACAGATCACCGGCGGTGGGGTCATCATCAATAAAGTGTACACGGACAGGGGAATTGGCGTTCATAGGCTCAGTATGGTGAATAAGGCAGGGTGATCACGGCATCCACCCCGCCCCGGTCATTATTGTGGAGTTCCAGCTTGCCGTGGTGGGATTGTACTATGCCCAGGCTAATGGACAAACCCAGACCGCTGCCCTCGCCCACGTCCCGGGTGGTAAAAAACGGATCGAAAATCTTGTCCTGGTCCTCCTCGCTAATGCCCCTGCCCTCGTCCGAGACAATAATTTCAATATGGTCATCCAGCAGGCGCGCCCGAATCTGAATGGTCTGCCCCGGCTGGCTCACATGGAGGGCATTGCTCAGCAGATTCACCAGTACCTGTTGCAGCTGCTGGCGATCCCCCTGAATAATGGTTTCCGGTGGCGGGTTAATCTGGATATTTACCGATAGCTTTTTGGCTTCCGGCATCACCAGCTGCACCGTATCTTCCAGCCACTGGTGCAAATCAAACTGGCTGTATTCCGGCGGCACCTGGCGGGCAAAATTCAAAATGCCTTTTACAATACGGCTGGCCCGCAGGGTTTCCTTGCGCAGTGCCTGTACATCTTCAATCATTTCCGTATCTTTTTTATCCAGATCCCGTTCAATCAGTTTGCTTAAGGAGAGGATATTATTCAGGGGATTATTGATTTCATGGCCAATGCCGGCGGCCATTTCACCAATACTGGCCAGCTTGGCGGTTTGCAGCATCATGTGCTGAGCACGATCCCGCTCCTCCTGAGTCTGTTCAAGGCTGTCTACCAGATAATGGAAGGACTGATCCAGCTGCTGTAACTCGGTGGTGCTTTGCTGCTGAATATTTTGCAGTGGCGCTTCCCCGTCTGCATAATTTTTCAGCCCCCGGGAAAACTCGGTAATTGGCCGGGCAATATGCCGGGCGCCCAGATTGGCCAGCACCAGGCTGATAATCAGCGCCATAAAGGCAAAGGCAAACAGGCCGATGCGAATACGCTGGAAAGGTGCCGCCAGCTCGGAATTATCCAGCTGCAATACAATCACCCAGCTGACCAGTTGATTGTTATAGGGATAAAATTCCTGAAAATAATAGCGCTGTTCATCCGTGCTGTGAAAAAAAGTACCAAAGCGTTTGGTTTCAACCGCCTTCCATAAAGACTCATTGACCCGATTGGATAATTTCCAGTCCGGCATATGTGGCTGATTAAAGTTAAGTTGCAGGGTATCGCTATAGAGCAACATGCCATGGCGGGTGGGATTGGATAAATTCAGCTCGACAATATGAATTTTAAAATGATGGCTGCGGGGCATGGATTGCAGCAAACGGTCGATCTGGTCGCCCATGGCGCGGGCGGTTAAAAAGCCAATGGGCCTGTCTTCATTCTCTTTTGCCAGTGGCACAATGGAGTTCAGCAATGAAAGCTCCTGGCCGCTTTTAAAGTCTCGGCGACTCAGGGGCAGCTCGCCATACACCAGCTTGTAAGGCTTGAGCTGGCGCATCCAGTTTAAAAAATGCTCGTCGGTAAGCTCTTCTTCAATCAGGGGGACATCTTCCATACCTTCAAACAGGGCCGGCAGATGCTGGCCAAAGCGCACCTTGATTAAACTATTGCCATCCAGATCCAGCACCCGCATGGTATCCAGGCCGGGCACGGAATGCTGAAAACCGGCCAGAAACTGGTTGA
>JALTRC010000404.1 GCA_026998145.1 Gammaproteobacteria bacterium | reverse complement strand
TCTGGGTAATGGTGTCAGTGAACTGATTGTGATGGCCATGCAGGCGCTGCTCAATAATGGGGATGAAATGCTGATACCGGCGCCTGATTATCCTTTATGGACGGCAGCGGTGAGTCTGTCCAGCGGTACCCCGGTACATTATTTATGTGATGAATCAAAAGACTGGCAGCCGGATCTGGCGGATATGGAAGCTAAAATTACCCCGAACACTCGGGGCATAGTGGTGATTAATCCCAATAATCCCACCGGTTCGGTTTACAGCAGAGAAACCCTGCTGGAAATCATCGAGCTGGCTCGTAAACACAATCTGATTATTTTTGCCGATGAAATCTACGACAAGATTTTATATGACGATGCAGAACATATCGCCATGGCATCTCTGGCTGATGATGTGTGTTTTGTCAGCTTTAATGGTCTGTCCAAAACTTACCGGGTGGCGGGTTTTCGTTCCGGCTGGATGGTGATATCCGGCGACAAATACCGGGCCGAAAATTATATTGAAGGGCTGGAACTGTTAGCGTCCATGCGATTATGCGCCAATGTGCCGGGGCAATATGCCATTCAGACATCACTAGGTGGTTACCAGAGTATTGTGGAGCTGATCCAGCCGGGCGGGCGTTTATATGAACAGCGGCAGTATGCCTGGGAGATGGTCAACCAGTTGCCGGGAATTTCCTGTGTAAAACCCAAAGGCGCCATGTATCTGTTTCCCCGTATTGATCCGGATATGTACAAAATTAAAAGTGATGAACAGTTTGTACTGGATTTATTGTTGCAGGAAAAAGTGCTGTTAGTACAGGGCAGTGCTTTTAACTGGCCGGATACGGATCATTTTAGAATGGTATTTTTGCCTCGCAGGGATGATATGGAGCAGGTGTTTGAACGTATGGAAAATTTCTTGCGCTTGTATAATAAATAGTGTCTCTATACTCACCTCTTTGTAAAAGAGGGGTTGGGGGAGATTGAGGTTTTGTCTGTTAATCCCCCTCAGTCCCCCTTTTTCAAAGGGGGAGGTTCAGCAATAAAAATATCGTCTGAAAAGCTTTGACGCGAAGTCGCAAAGGGCGCGAAGAATAGCGTTTTTGCTCCCCTCTTTGTAAAAGAGGGGTTGGGGGAGATTGAGGTTTTGTCTGTTAATCCCCCTCAGTCCCCCTTTTTCAAAGGGGGAAGGTCAGCAATAAAAAAACCGCCTGAAAAACCTGACGCGAAGTCGCGAAGGGCGCGAAGAATACTGTTTTTATATTGTCATTTCTGTGCAGGCAGGAATCCATTTTTATCGCTAACCACAATCTATCTCATACACACTCTGCGCCTCCGTGCCTCTGTGTCAAAAACTACTCAGGCAATACTTCAATAAACACCATATCCCCAGCCTGTACATTTTTAAGGCCACTCAAATCCCCTGATGTTTTCGCCCAGATATTACAGGGAAAAGCCAGGCGAATTTCATCCCCTTCCGATACGGCAGTCGGCCCATAGGCAATGGCAATGCTACTGCCTTCACAGCAGAAAACTATTTCACCGGCTTCAATGACATCTTTGGCATCAGCTTCCGCTGTGGCCTGTATCGGGGTTTCAAAATACACTTCACCTGCAGTTAACTGGGCACGGCTGGCAAAGGGCAGGTTTTGTAATACGGCCTGTGCCGTGGGCGTATCCAGCAGTTTCAGTTCAAGGCGGGTTTTACCGATAGTAAGAAGAATGTTTTTCATAATGTATCCAGATCGTTTGCGTAAGCATAAGCCCATTTAAAACCGCTGCTGTTATGCAGAGCATCCATTAATTTATCAGCAGGCAGGGCTTCATGGGGATGAATATTGGCAATATAAAAACTGCAACGGGTATAGGCCGCTTCTTTGCGCCATCTAAATTGTTGCAGCGGTTTGCTGTGCTGGCAGGCGGGGCAGGTGAGCAGGCTGGAACCCTGTTGCCAGTTTTCGGTTTCCCGCCAGTGAGTCAGTTTGTGTTTGCAGGCTGAGCAGTTGGGGCTAAAGCTTTGTACATGGCCTGCACATATTGGCTGTGGATGGATTTGATTAAATTTTATATAACAGTAATTATCACCATCTTGCGGTGATAAATGAATATCCGGCGCACAGCCCATAAAAGTCAGCAGCTCTAAAAAACCATCACCCACCAGAAAAATATCCTGCTGTGGATTTGTTTCAATCAAACCGATTTCAGCCAGAGTCGTTTGTAAAGGCTGATAGTTATCCACGCAGTTTTCAATATCAGCAGGATAAAAAATTAAACGGGGTGCGTACATAGGAAATTAAATCAACTCAGGGCGGCAGATTTTATCATAAACACTTGGGCTTTGAGTGCATCGGCGATAAACTGGCCATTCGTTTTATCTGGGCAGTGAATATGATTGAAGCCTTTTCCATTTCCCGTCTCCCCCGTATTGAATTTGGTCATGGTTGTTTTGCGAAAACCGCCGGGATTTGTGCGGCCTATGGCAGTCGGCTGCTACTGGTCACCGGCGCCAGATCGTTTCAGTCCAGTGGGGCATTTGAGCAGCTAAAGGCTGATTTTTCTGCTCACAAAATAGACTGGCAGCATTGCACCATCGACGGTGAGCCATCACCGCAAATGGTGGATGATATTGTGAAACAATATGCGGATGCAGATATTGAAATAGTGCTGGGTGTGGGCGGTGGTAGCGCACTGGATGCGGCCAAGGCCATTGCGGGCTTATTAAAGGTGCAGCGATCGGTTATGGATTATCTGGAAGGGGTGGGGCCTGAGCTGGAATATAGCGGCCCGGCGGTGCCCTTTATTGCGGCGCCCACTACCGCCGGCACCGGCAGTGAAGCCACCAAAAATGCCGTGCTCAGTGTGCAGGGCAAGGATGGCTTTAAAAAATCTTTTCGGCATGATCAACTGGTGGCACAGGTGGCGATTGTCGACCCGGCATTACTGGGCAGCTGCCCGCCGGAAGTGATTGCCGCCAATGGCATGGATGCGCTCACCCAGCTGCTGGAATCCTATGTATCCACCCGCGCCAATCCCATGACCGACACCCTGGCCTTAAAAGGTTTGCGGGCCGTGGCGGAATGTTTATTACCTTTATACTGGCGTGAAGGGGATATTGCCGAGGCCCAGTCCAATATGGCCTTTGCCTCCATGTTGTCGGGTATCTGTCTGGCGCAAACCGGGCTGGGATCGGTGCATGGCCTGGCTGCGCCTTTGGGGGCTTACTTCCCCATTCCCCATGGGGTGGCCTGTGGCACTCTGGTTGCCGAGGCCACCCGTTTGAATATCGATGCCATGTTATCCCGGGAGCCGAATAATCCGGCGCTGGATAAATATGTGAAACTGGATCAGGTGCTGCTGGATACGGATTACCATAATAAACATGAGTCCTGGGAACGGCTGGTGAATCTGCTAAGCCGCTGGACAGAAGCCTTAAAACTGCCCCGGTTATCCAGCTACGGGGTGAGTGAAGGAGATCTGGATCATATTGTCGCCAATGCCCGGGGCAGCAGCATGAAAACCAATCCATTAGAGCTGACAGATGAAGAGCTTAAGGGGCTGTTGCTGTCCCGGCTTTAACAGCCGATTAAAGCCTGAAAAGCTATTAAAATTCCCCGAAAAACCTTTATAAAATTATTTAATGGCTATAACTTAATGAAATTTAAGTATATTTTTTTGTCTATGT
>JALTRC010000403.1 GCA_026998145.1 Gammaproteobacteria bacterium | reverse complement strand
TGGCCTTTCCCAGATATTGCATACGGGCGACGACTTCCTGACCGGTGTAACAACCCTTTTGAAAATTCACCCCATTAATGGCCTGCATATTTAGCATCTGGGGTACAAAGGCTTCAGTGGTTTCAGGGTAAATATTGGGAATGCCGGCCAGAATATCCAGCATGGACCAGGCCGCAGCACCTACAGGTGCGCCATGTACATCCAGATGGTTCCAGAGTTTTTGCATGTCATCCAGTTCACCATAGATTTCATAGCGGGGATGAATACCGGCAACACGAATAATGGTGTAGCCATTGCACTGACAGCTATCATCATCTGCCTGAGGTAAATCACTGATCATATCGCCTAAATGTTCATCTGCATTGGGGCCGGATACACCAATGCGCACCAGTGCCTGTGAGGCATCTTCCAGGGTGACTTTGGACATCAGGGTAAACATTTTTAAACGTTTGAGAATGCTTTCCAGAAGGCTGGCGGGCAGGCGTAAATAAAAGGTTTCATCCCGCTTAAAAATTCGGAAGTTAGCCAGCATCCGGCCTTTGGGTGTACAGGCCGCACTTAGCTGGCTATGTTGGGTGCTGACATCACGAATATCATTGGTTAACTGGCCCTGTAAAAAATCGGCGGCATCTTCACCATAAGCCGCTATCAAACCAAAGTGGCTAAGGTCGCAAATGATCAGGCCGCTGTGCAGTACCCGTTGCTCCCGTTCAGGATTGCCAAAACTGATAACCCGGTTGTTTTCAATTTCAGCGCCTGCATCCTGTAAAAAATTCTGCCATTCTGTTTTCATGTGAATCTACCCGCTTTAAGTGTGAGGCAAGTGTAGACAAGCTGTTAATGTTTGTCAGCCTACATATTTTATGGGATTGGAACCTATCATCGATATTATGTTCTACAATGATTCTTAAATAACAAAATTCAACCCATAGAATAAAATTCACAAGGGGAAATGAAAAATGTCGGCACAGGATACGCGGCCCTTCTTTCTTAATTTAATCAAAATACACCTGCCGGTGACCGGCGTGGTTTCCATTTTTCATCGTATCTCAGGTGTTGTGCTGTTTTTGAGTATTCCTTTTTTTGCCTATTTGCTGGATTTATCTGTGCAGGATTCCAGTGGTTTCCAGCAGGCGGCTGACTTACTGGCGCTGCCATTGGTGAAACTGGTGCTGGCAATACTGATTGCTTCTCTGGTACATCACTTTTACGCAGGTATTCGTTTTCTGCTGACGGATTTTGATATTGGGCTGCAAAAGGCCTCATCCATTAAAGCTGCCTGGCTGGTGATTGCTGCCGAGCTGATAACGCTGGTGGTGATACTGGCGGGAGTCTGCTTATGAGTGCACCGGGATTACAGGGACTAAGGCCGTGGGTTATCCAGCGAGTGACGGCTGTGTATCTGGCTCTGTTTACGATTTATTTTGCGCTGGCGTTGCTGGTGAATCATCCCTTCAATGAAAATAACTGGCAGCAGTGGGTGGCCTGGCCGGTCAATAATATTGCGCTGTTGTTATTTATTGTGGCCTTGCTGTGGCATGTGTGGATTGGTATTCGGGATGTGATTTTAGATTATCTGCCCAATGTGGTGGCCCGCCTGCTGGCTTTAACACTGGTGGCGGCCGTTTTACTGGGTAGTGGTTTCTGGTCATTAAAGGCATTGGTGATGGTGTTAGTTAAATGAGTATCGATCAAATAGAAAGACGACGTTTTGATGCGCTGATTATTGGCGCGGGCGGTGGTGGCCTGCGGGCAGCTCTGCAATTATCCGAGGCGGATGCCAGTGTGGCAGTGGTCTCCAAGGTGTTTCCCACCCGCTCCCATACGGTGGCTGCACAGGGTGGCATGAATGCAGCCCTGGCTAATATCCTGCCGGATAACTGGCACTGGCATATGTTCGATACGGTAAAGGGTAGTGACTATCTGGGGGATCAGGATGCCATTGAGTATATGTGCCGTTCAGCTCCCAAAGTGGTGTATGAACTGGAACATTTTGGCGTGCCTTTTTCACGGCTGGATAATGGCAAAATCTATCAGCGGCCCTTTGGTGGCCAGAGCCAGAATTTCGGCGGCGAGCAGGCGGCTCGCACCTGCGCGGCAGCAGATCGCACCGGTCATGCCATATTGCACAGCCTGTACCAGCAGAACATCCGCGCCAAAACCCATTTTTTCGATGAATACTTTGCCGTTGATCTGCTCAAAGACGAGCAGGGTAATGTGCTGGGCGCCTTTGTGTTTGATATTCACACGGGCAAGGAAATCATTATCGAGGCCAAAACTACCTTGCTTGCCACTGGTGGTGCCGGGCAGTTATATAAAACCACCACCAATGCATTAATCAATACGGGTGATGGCATGGGCATGGCGTTGCGCGCTGGCGTACCCTTACAGGATATGGAGTTCTTTCAGTTTCATCCCACCGGCATTGCCGGCCGGGGTATGCTGATTACCGAAGGGGCGCGAGGTGAGGGCGGCTATCTGGTGAATTCAGAAGGGGAGCGGTTAATGGAGCGTTACGCGCCCACTGCCAAGGATCTGGCTTCCCGGGATGTGGTCAGTCGCGCCATCTATACGGAAGTGAAAGAAGGCCGGGGCTGTGGCCCCAATAAGGATCATGTGCTGCTGAAGCTGGATCATCTGGGCGAGGCGGTTTTGCAAAAACGTCTGCCGGGCATTCGTCAGACCTGTATTACCTTCCTGGGAATAGACCCGGCCGAGCAGCCGATTCCGGTGTATCCCACCGCCCATTACACCATGGGTGGCATTCCCACAGACCGTTACGGACAGGTGGTGATTCCGGTTAAGGATACGCCGGAGGAGCCGGTCACCGGCCTGTATGCGGCCGGTGAATGTGCCTGTGTATCCGTGCATGGGGCGAATCGTCTGGGGGGCAACTCCCTGCTGGATATTCTGGTATTTGGTCGCTCCGCCGCCAATCACATTATTGAATATTTAAAAGAGCATCGTTACCACCGCCCCATGAATGAAGACAGTGTTGCCCAGGCCTATGAGCGGTTGCATCGCTGGGATAATGTGGGCGAGGGAGAGTCGGTCGCCCAGCTGCGTAAGGAATTGCAGGCAGCCATGGAAGATAATTGCGGCGTATTTCGTACCCAGGAGGTGCTGGATAAAGGGGTGGCGGAAGTCACCGCCATTGCCGAGCGTTTAAAACATGCCAGAATTTCCGACCATACGGATATGTTCAATACCGCCAGAGTCGAGGCGCTGGAGCTGGAAAATCTGATCGATGTGGCCCTGGCAACAGTCAACTCGGCGGCGGCCCGCCATGAAAGCCGCGGCGCCCATTCACGGGTGGATTACCCGGACCGGGACGACAAACAATGGATGAAGCACAGCCTGTATTCCTTGCTGGATCGTCAGCTGGATTACAAACCGGTGCGCACCAAACCCCTGTCGGTTGATACCTTCCCGCCCAGGGCGCGCGTTTACTAACAAGAGGCTTCTATGCGATTCAATATTTATCGGTACAATCCGGAAGAAGATAAAGCCCCCTATATGCAGGACTATGAGCTTGATGACATCAGCCCCGGCATGATGCTGCTGGATGCCCTGCTGCTGATTAAAGAACAGGACCCCAGCCTGGCCTTTCGGCGCTCCTGCCGTGAAGGGGTGTGTGGCTCCGATGGTATGAATATTAATGG
>JALTRC010000402.1 GCA_026998145.1 Gammaproteobacteria bacterium | reverse complement strand
AATATTGCTGATGTGCATACGGTGGTTAGCACCGCTCTGGGCGGCATGAATGTTTCCCAGTCGGTTGAAGGGCTGGAGCGTTATCCCATTAATGTACGTTACCCACGGGATGTGCGTGATTCCATACAGGAAATACGCAACCTGCCAGTGGTGACACCATCCGGTGCCCGTATCACCCTGGGCGAAGTGGCGGATATTCGTGTGGAAGATGGGCCAGCGGTTATTAAAAGTGAAAATGCTCGTCCCAATGGCTGGACCTTTGTGGATATTGATGGCCGGGATCTGGGCTCCTATGTGGCCGAGGCGCAAAAGGTGGTGGCTGAGCAGGTGAAATTACCACCCGGCTATTCCATTTCATGGTCAGGCCAGTATGAATATATGGTGCGAGCCAAGAAGCGTCTGTCAGCTGTAGTGCCGGTAACTCTGGGTATTATTATTCTGCTGCTGTATATGAACTTCCGTAAGTTCTCCGAAGTAGCGCTGATTATGGGTACCTTACCCATGGCATTGGTGGGTGGTTTCTGGCTGTTGTATCTATTAGATTACAATATGTCTGTTGCGGTGGGTGTGGGCTTTATTGCACTGGCCGGTGTGTCGGTTGAAATTGGTGTGGTAATGCTGGTGTATTTGAATCAGGCATTGCAGGCCCATATTGATAAAGCCCGTAAGGAGCAGCGAAAAGTCACCCTGGATGAATTGCGCACGGCAGTAACTGAAGGTGCCCTATTAAGGGTGCGGCCGATTATGATGACCGTAGCAGCCATTATTGCCGGCCTGTTACCCATTATGCTGGGCAGTGGAACCGGCTCGGAAGTGATGCGCCGAATTGCCGCGCCTATGGTGGGTGGTATGGTGAGTGCCACTATTTTAACCCTGGTGGTGATTCCCTCAGTATTTTTACTGATGAAAAAGAAATCTGTATTAGGCAAATAGGTGGTGTGTCATGCACGTGCAGGCGGGTATCGGGTTATGCAAACTGGATTCCCGCCTGCGCGGGAATGACACGATTGTTTATTTGGTTATTTAGCATTCCAGTTAATAACAGAGCCATTAAACCCTTGTCTTCAGCCTATATGATTTATCATCGACTAACGACTAACGACTAAAAGGCAAATTATGTCAGAACAGAATTTTTTTAGAATTAACGGTATGAAATGCGGTGGCTGTGTGGCCGCTATTGAAAAAGCGATTAAGGAACTGGATGGTGTAGAAGCTGTAGAAGTGGACCTGGAAACATCCATGGCTTCAGTCACCGGTAATGTTTCCGGCGATGCAGTGGTTGCCGCCGTGGATGCGGCGGGTTTTAATGCGACGCTGGTTGCTGATTGAGCTTTTTAAAAGAATGACGCGAAGATGCAAAGAGTGCGAAGAAATTTGATAAAAAAGTTAAACGCAATCACTTGAGTGACAACAGTTTTATCAAAACAGGTAAAATCAAAATATTCTAATTTCACTTTTTTCTTTGCGCCCTTTGCGTCTTCGCGTCAAAGCCTTAAGCGTCAAAGCCTTTAAAGGAAAAATAATGTCATCAGACACCATACGTTTATCCATTAGCGGCATGGCCTGCGCCGGTTGTGTGGCAGGTGTGGAAAATGCGCTAAACAGTGTTGAGGGTGTTGAATCGGCCGCGGTTAATTTTGCTGAGCATACGGCTATTGTAAATGGCAATGTCAGCGCCGATGCATTAATACAGTCGGTTAAATCAGCCGGTTATGATGCGGCTGAATTAACCGCCGGTGAAGCGGAGCAAATCGAGGAAAAAGAACAGCAGGATTTAATCCATTATCAGCAGCTGCTAAAAAAATCACTGGTGGCCGCGCTTCTGGGCTTTCCATTATTTTTTGCCAGTATAATGGATGTGTTGCCGGGGCTGGAGGGTTTTTCCGGGCGTGCATTCTGGTTTGTGACCGGCCTGCTAACCCTGGGGGTTATGATATATTCCGGCCGGCATTTTTATACGGGCGCATGGAAAGCCATGACCATCCATAATGCCAATATGGATACGCTGATTGCTCTGGGTACAGGTACTGCCTGGATATATTCTTTTGTTGTGGTGCTGTTTGCCGGCTGGTTGCCGGATAATGTGCAGCATGTTTATTTTGAAGCGGCGGCGATTATTATTGCGCTGATTAATTTAGGTTCGGCGCTGGAAAGTAAGGCGCGGGGCAAAACATCTGAGGCCATTAAACGGCTGATTGGTCTGCAACCGAAAACCGCCAGAGTGTTACGGGACGGGCAGGAAATCGATGTGCCCATTGAGCAGGTGGGGCTGGATGAAACCCTGCGCATTCGCCCCGGTGAAAAAATTCCGGTTGATGGAAAAATTATCGAAGGCTCTTCTACCATTGATGAATCCATGCTCACAGGTGAACCCATGCCGGTAGAAAAAAATGTGGGTGATGAGGTGATTGCCGGCACGATTAATAAAAGCGGTTCATTTTTATTTGTTTCTACCCGTATCGGCAAAGACACAGCACTGGCACATATTATTGAAATGGTGCGTCAGGCTCAGGCCAGTAAACCGGCCATTGGCAAACTGGTGGATAAGGTTGCCTCGGTATTTGTGCCCACTGTTTTAATTATTGCGGTCATAACATTTCTGGTGTGGTTTAACTTTGGCCCTCAGCCCAGTTTAACCTATGCCTTAGTGGCCACCATGGCGGTGCTGATTATTGCCTGCCCCTGTGCATTAGGTCTGGCTACGCCTATTTCCATTATGGTGGGCGTGGGTAAGGCGGCAGAGTCTGGTATTTTGATTCGTAATGGAGATGCCTTGCAGCAGGCCGGTAAACTCACTGCCATTGTGCTGGATAAAACCGGAACAGTAACCGAAGGGCGACCTTCAGTGACGGATATATTTTCCCTGCCGGATTTTTCCGATGAAGAATGTTTACGCCTGGCTGCTTCTGTTGAAGCATCCTCAGAGCATCCACTGGCCGAGGCCATTGTCAATGCAGCGCAGGCCAAACAGTTAAGCCTGGAAAAGGCAGAGAATTTTACCGCCATTACCGGGCAGGGTGTTATGGGGAATGTGTCAGGCCATAATATTATGCTGGGTAATGATAAGTTAATGGAGCAGCAGCAAATTGACGTGCATGCATTGCAGGCTGATATGGAAGCGCGATCCGCTGAAGCCAAAACCCCCATGTATCTGGTCATCGATAAAAAAGCTGCCGCTGTTATTACCGTGGCCGATCCCATTAAAGAGGATTCCAGAGCTGCGATTGAGCGCATGAAACAGGCCGGTTTAAAAATTGTATTACTGACCGGTGATAATCAGCTAACCGCCCGGGCTGTCGGCAGAGCGGTTGGTATCGATGAAGTGATTTCCGAAGTCATGCCGGAAGATAAATCCCTGCAGGTTAAACAGTTGCAACAGGCCGGTGAAATTGTCGGCATGGTGGGGGATGGTATTAACGATGCGCCGGCGCTGGCCGGTGCCAATGTGGGTTTTGCCATTGGTACTGGCACTGATGTGGCGATTGAAAGTGCCGATATTACCCTGATGCGTGGCTCCTTACACAGTGTGGTGGATGCAATTATTATTTCCCGCGCCACAGTGCGTAATATCAAACAGAATTTATTCGGCGCCTTTATTTATAATAGTCTGGGTATTCCTGTTGCGGCGGGTGTTTTATTTCCCTTCACCGGTTTATTGTTAAGCC
>JALTRC010000401.1 GCA_026998145.1 Gammaproteobacteria bacterium | reverse complement strand
TGTACTGAGCTTTGATTTTAATCAGGTGTAAACGGGCAAGTCTGTCGTAGAATGCCACCTTTGAGTCAGCCAAATTATCGAGAGGCAGAATGAATCATAATGATAAAGGCCAAAGCCCCATCATAAAAGGGCTGAAATACTTGCAGCGTTTTTTTGCTATTGAATTTGAATCGGTGAGTCATGCGGAAAAACTGGTGGCCAGTATCGGGGGCATGCTGGGTATCACCCTGATTTGTATTATCAGTTATCAGATTACCGGGGAAAAAGGTGCAACCCTGATTGTACCATCCATGGGCGCATCGGCAGTGCTGTTATTCGCAGTACCACATGGTAAATTATCCCAGCCCTGGGCTTTGATTGGTGGTCATGTGGTGTCAGCGATTATGGGGGTGTTGAGTTATAAAATTGTTGCGGACCCGTTTATTGCTGCGGGTGTGGCAGTCGGCTCGGCTATTGGCGCCATGCATATTTTAAACTGCATTCATCCGCCCGGTGGTGCCACAGCGCTGGCGGCGGTGATTGGCGGTCCGGCCATTCATAATCTGGGATTTTCCTATGCGGCGGCGCCCATATTGCTCAATGTCAGTGTGATTTTTGTAACCGCGATTATCTTTAATAGCCTGTTCCCCTGGCGTCGTTACCCGGCAGCGGTAATGATGCGCTTTACGGAAAAACCGGCGGCCGATAGCCCGGCCCGTGCCCATATTGTCGATAAGCCGGTGATTGAACAGGCGTTGGCGGATATGGATATAGTGCTGGATGTGACCACGGAAGATTTGCAGCGTTTAATTCAGCTTAGCCTTGAACATGCGCAGAAAACCCGGCTGACTGCGGCGGATATAAAACTGAATCATTATTATACCAATGGCAAGCATGGGGCCGAGTGGTCCGTGCGGCGGATTATTGATGAATCTGCATCCGATGATCCGCAAAAAGATATGGTGATTTACCGTATTGTGGAAGGCCACGGTTTTAATACCGCCCATAGCTGTACCCGGGAAGCATTTGCCAACTGGGCGGCAAGGGAAGTTTTTCCCAATAGTTAACAGATTCTAATATCGCGCCAGCGCCTGATGCAATCTGACCGTGGCCCCATGGACAATGGATTTATCCAGTTCTACACCCTGGGGCATTAACATCACCACGGTAGAGCCCAGATTAAAGCGCCCCATTTCTGCGCCTTTTTCCAGTGTGACTTCACCCGCGGCATAGGTCGTGTGGGTGATTTTACCCTTGCTGGGAGGCGTTACCGAGCCGGCCCAGACAGTATCAATGGCCGATACATTCACCGCACCTACCAGCACCATAATCATGGGGCCCATGTCCGTATCAAAGGCGCAGACCACCCGCTCATTGCGGGCAAACAATCGGGGTACAGTGTTTACCGTATGGGGCGCCACACTGAACAGGCGGCCGGGTACATACACCATGTCGGTGAGCTTGCCGGTCAGCGGCATGTGAATGCGGTGGTAATCGCAGGGGGATAAATACAGGGTGGCAAACAGGCCGTTTGCAAAGGGTTCGGCAAGGGATTCAATACCACCGACCAGTTCCAGCAAACTGTATTCCTGCCCCTTGGCCTGAAAAATCCGCCCCTGTTCTATGGGGCGCGCCTGGCTAACCGTGCCATCTACCGGGCATAACAGGGTTTTCTCACCTTCCGCTTTAGGGCGAACATCCGCTTTAAGAGCGCGGGTAAAAAAGGCGTTAAGGGTGGGGTAGGCCAGAGGGTTGCTTTCTTCCGCCTCCTGCATATTGACCGTTTTAATGGCCATATAGGTGCGAATGCTCAGGTTTTTAAAAGGTGTCCAGCGCACCCGCGCCACATAATACAGAATCCGCGAAATCAAATGATGGGGCAGAAAATAAAACGGCGTGGATTTTAAATAATCGAAGAAGCTGGCTTTCATATATCAACCTATTAAAATGGACGGCTGATTATATCCCAGCAGCAGGAAACTTACATGAACCAAAACCAGAGCCATGCGGAGCAACTGAGTACCATCCGCGACTGTATTCGCTGGGGGGTAAGCCGCTTTCATCAGGCAGGATTATTTTACGGCCACGGCATGGCATCGGCGCTGGATGAGGCGGTATATTTAAGCCTGTTTGCCCTGCATCTGCCCCATGATTTTCCCGCTGAGTATTTTGATAGCCGCATCACGCTGGAAGAACGGCAGGCGGTTTTGCAGTTATTACAAAGGCGGGTGGATGAGCATAAACCGGCGGCTTATTTAACCAATGAAGCCTGGTTTTGCGGCCTGAAATTTTATGTAAACGATCAGGTGCTGGTGCCCCGCTCCCCCATTGCCGAATTGATCCAGCAGAGCTTTGAACCCTGGGTGGATGCTGAGCAGGTGGAATCTGTGCTGGATCTTTGCACCGGCAGCGGCTGTATTGCCATTGCCTGCGCCTATGCCTTTGAAGATGCGCAAGTTGATGGAGTGGATATTTCACCGGCAGCCATTGAAGTGGCCAGGCGCAATGTGGCCGAGCATCAGTTGGAGGAGCGGGTGAGCATTATTCAGTCGGATCTGTTCCAGCAGGTGCCGGACAAAGCCTACGATATTATTGTCAGCAATCCCCCCTATGTGGACGCAGAAGATATGGCCAGCCTGCCAGATGAATATTTACACGAGCCGGAACTGGGGCTGGCGGCAGGGGATGATGGGCTGGAGCTGGTGATCCCTATATTGCAACAGGCGCGCCGCTATTTAAGTGATGAAGGCATACTGGTGGTGGAAGTGGGCAATTCCTGGGTGGCCCTGCAGGAAAAATATCCCCAGGTGCCGTTTTACTGGCTGGAATTTGAGCAGGGAGGCCATGGGGTGTTTTTGCTGACGGCTGAGCAGCTGGATGCGTATCAGGGGGATTTTTGAAAAGCGTTTGACACAGAGGCGCAGAGACACAGAGGGTATTTAGGAAAAATATTCCTGTTATTCCGGCAGGCCTTTGGCCGGAATCCAGAAACAGCTTTTAATGATTCAGGAGAACGGGGTCAACTTTAACCGCAAGGTTATTTTAATCCCCCTCAATCCCCCTTTTTCAAAGGGGGAAGTTGAGTCGCTTTTTCATACTTAAATACTTAAGGAATCAAAGTCAATGTCAGTAAGTTAAGCTATTAAAAACACATAAAATTCAATAGTCAGCTCCCCTCTTTTTTAAAGAGGGGTTGGGGGAGATTTGAAATCGTTCAAGTTAAAACACTGTATTGGTAGAAGATCCAAAACTGAAAGTTTTACCCCTTCCTTCATTCTTCTTTGAAAAGGGGGTATCTAAAAACCGGAAATATTGTTTAATATTATAAGCTTAGCCATTAACTTACTGGCATTGGGATCAGAGTCAAATTTACTTATACTCTGCGTCAAACGCTTTTCAAAAACTTCCCGTTCTTCGCGCCTTAGCGTCAAGGCTTTTAAGCTAATCGATCGACCGTAGTTTGAATGCTGGCAGGCAAAACCAGTAATCACAGCCACCCTGATCATTGCTGCGCACACCGATGCTGCCCTGATGCTGTTCAATAATCTGTTTGCTAATGGATAGCTGGCAGGCATCATCAAGCTCATCATCACAGCTTTGGTTATCCAGTAAGTCCAGATCTTTATTCTGTAATACATCCACGTCCTGTTGATTCAGGCTGGATTTGTTATCGCTGATTTCCACATA
>JALTRC010000400.1 GCA_026998145.1 Gammaproteobacteria bacterium | reverse complement strand
TCCCTCTGCCCCTCAAGCATCCGCCTAAACACAGCCTCTCCCACCGGCTCGCTAAACAAATACCCCTGATAAAATTCACAGCCCAGCTCATTTAATAGCTGCAACTGTTCCGGGTTTTCTACGCCTTCTGCAATCACTTTGATGTTCAGGTTCTGGGCCATGGTTAAAATGGTTTTAACAATCGCCAGGTCGCCGGGTCTGTTATTAATATGGCTGATAAATGAGCGGTCAATTTTTATCATGCTAATGGGCAGTTGTTGTAAATAACGCAGGGAGGCATAGCCAGTGCCAAAATCATCAATCGATATTTTCAGGCCTAAATCTCTGAGGGCCTGTAATTTCTGGCGAGCCTTGTCGGTATCATCAATTAACACATTCTCGGTAATTTCCAGTTCAATACAGCTGGGGCGTGTATTGTATTGCTGTAATGTCTGTTTAATTTTGTCAACAAAGTCATCCTGCTTAAACTGACGGGGGCTGACATTAACCGACAGGCTGTAAATTTCATCGCAGCACTGGGTGTTGCACCAGAACTCACTTGTTTTTTTACAGGCCTGCTGAAAAATATAATCGCCCAGCTGAATAATCTGCCCGGTTTCATCCGCAATGGGGATAAACTTTTCCGGCGGAATATCACCCTGCTGCGGATGATTCCAGCGCAGCAATATTTCAGCGCCGATAATGCTGTTATCTTTAACCGATACTTTCGGCTGGTAAGCTACATCAAATTGCTGCTCCGCAATGGCCTTATGAATTTCCGATTCCATATGCAACCGCTCCATGGCGGCAATATTCATTTCATCGGAGAAAAACTGGAAATTATCCCGGCCCTTTTCCTTGGCTTTATACAGGGCGGTGTCTGCATGTTTAATTAACAAATCAACGCTATCCCCATTCTCCGGATACAGGGCAATGCCACAACTGCTGGTTATCATTAAGCTGTGATCGGCAATGGTATAATGCTGCTTTATGGTTTGATGAATCTGTTCAGCAATCTGGCTAATCAGGTGGATGCTGGATTCCCGTTTGTCAAAATCCGCAATCAAAATAACAAATTCATCACCGCCCAGGCGGGCTACTGTATCCTCCTTGCGAATACAGTCCTGCAGGCGATGGGCCACTTCTACCAGTAGGCCATCACCGATCGGGTGGCCTAATGAATCGTTTATTTTTTTGAAATGGTCAAGATCCAGCATCATAACAGCCAGGCCATTTTCGTGGCGTTGTGCGTGTGCAATTGCCTGTTGCAGGCGATCCATTAAATAGGCCCGGTTGGGCAAATCGGTTAGTTCATCATAATAGGCCATGTGTTTGATGCGCTTTTCGGTGCGCGTGCGCTCAATTTCCGCGGCTGTGCGCGTGGCGAAAATACGCATAACCGATTCATTAAAAGCAGTGTCTTCGATGGGGGCTCTAAACATGGCAAACAGCAGCCCTAAGGGCTGGTTTTTTGAATCAAATAATGGGATGCCCACATAGGATTCCATACCGGTCTGGCACAGATGCAGGTCGTGGGGGAATTCTTTTTGTATATTTTTGGGGTAGCTGCGGGCCTGTTGGCCAATAATGGTTTCACAGGGTGTACCCTGTAACGGGTATTTGGCGTTATCAATAATTTCCCCATCGTAAAAATAAGACAGGGTTTCAACCTCTTCCTGGGATTCCGCAAGTGTGGTGACAATGCCGCATGAGTCTGCCTGTAAAATGTCCGCCATATGAAGGGTAATGGCATTGAAAAAATCCGCTCCTGTTGATGTGGATACAGCCTCCATAATCTGGGTAATGGCGCTTTCTGCTTTATGGCGTTTTTTCAGATTTTCGAAAAAGTTCTGAATGGTAGCCGCTTCCTGTGCAAAGGCCTGGAGGATTTTAATTTCCTGTTCATTATAGTGATGTATTTTATGTGTATTGGCGACCTGTAATACACCAATGGTTTTATTGTCAGACCTTAAGGGAACGGCAGCTGATGATTTAACATTAAAGGCTTTTTTGAGTTTGGTGTGACTGTTAGGGTCATTGGGAACATTGTCAATAATGCGGGGTTTTGATGAACGGAAAACATCCACATGAATTGATGTCTCATCCAGAGAAATCTGAAAGTGGCCTTCGGCCTTATAGCCTGCATTGCTATGGGCAACACAGATAAGCTGCTGCTTTTTTTTATCAAATAAACTTAAAAAGCAGACATCCCCGTGAAGTGTCTGCGAGGTACGGTTAACCACCATTTCCAGTAATCGGGCCAGGCTTTCATAATTATGGGCGGCTTTGAGTAAATCATTACTAAAGGCCAGCCGCCTCTGGTTTAACTGTTCCTGATTCAGCAGGTTTTTGAGTTGATTGGTAAATATGCCCAGCTCATCTATTGAAGCGGCCTGAATATTATTGTTCAGTGAATCCAGCGGTGTATTGATCAGGCTTTTTAAAGGGCTAAGGGATTGATTAAAACTGCGTACAAATAACAGGGTGCCAGCAATGGCCAGGCACTCCAGCAGTAACCAGATAAAAAAAGTTTCAATGCTGAAAAAACCGGTACGAGTCCAGTAATATTGCACCAGCATGGTGTCGATTAGCAGAGGGATAAGAGCGCCAATTAAAAATACACGGGTTTTAATGGTGAGCACCGGGCGTTGTATTTCCATTGGCCCAAAAGCCTTGCCAAATAAATCATAAATACTGATAAAAATAGGCAGACCAACAATAATGGATACGATCAGTGCCACCAGATGAATGCGAAACCAGTCAACAGCATGAGCGGTGTAATCGGTTGATATTTCCAGGCTAATAACCGTGATGGCAGGCGCCAGAATAATATAGATGGAAAATGCCAGCCAGAAGTGGCTGGGAAAGCGTTTAAGGGCCTGCTCTGCATCGGTTTTATGTGACTGATCCGGGGCATTTAGATAGCGTGTTAATGGCTGAGAAAAATGCCGAAAGTAAATAAGCGCCAGCAAAAAACCGATAATAATAAAGCCAAGTTCCAGCGGGTTGGTCATCATTGGAATAAGCTGATCGAATCGGAAAAACTCGATATAAAGCAGAAAAGCAAAACCCACCATGGGAGGTAATAACCAGGAGAGCGCAATCAGGCGTAAAAAGCGGTGTTGAAATTCGTGCCCAGTTAAATGCATATGGTTTGTATGTGCCCGGAGTTATTCTATTCAACCGAGTATAGACCTTATTAGTGTTGATATTTTTTGCTCCCGACTGACTGGCGGCTTGAGTGTATAATGGCCGTTTTTGCAGGTAGTAACAGGTTTGGCTGGTATGGATCTTTCCCCCGAAGATAGTTTGAGACTGAATGTATTATTAACCCAGGGTATTCAGGCGGTTCGCATTGATGAATCCCGGATGATTGTCTATGCATTAACAGAGCGGGGGGAGGCCAAAATCCCCCTGAATGCCAACTGTCGTGACGAGCAATATATTCGTAATGTTAAAGCCCTGTTATCTTCCCACTCACTGGGTTCACCCGGTGGCTACCCGGTTTATTTAAAACGCTGGACCCGCATGGGGCAGGCCAAAGATGAGAGTCTGGAGCAGCTGCTCAAGCTGGGGGAGCCGGAAGCCGTGGTGGCGGTAGTACATGCCAGCGGCCTGAGTAATGAGCTGGCACGCCGTGCCTGGTGGTGTATGCCCAGCTCGGATAATGCCCGCCGTATGCTGGAAAAGGAAGAGGTTATCA